>JAWWBS010000067.1 GCA_033720895.1 Gammaproteobacteria bacterium | reverse complement strand
GCGCGCACGCTGTTGTTGACCCACAACATCGAAACGCTGGGCCAGATGAGCTGCAACCCGGCCATCGGCGGCATTGGCAAGGGCCACCTGGTCAAGGAAATCGATGCCCTCGGCGGCATCATGGCGCATGCTGCCGACCAGGCAGGCATCCAGTTCCGCACCCTCAATGCCCGCAAGGGGCCGGCCGTTCGCGCGACGCGCGCCCAGGCCGACCGGGTGCTCTATCGCCAGGCCATTCGGCGCGCCATCGAGAACCAGCCAAACCTGACCTTGTTCCAGCAGGCCGTCGATGACCTGATTGTCGAGGCGGACGCGGTAACCGGCGTCGTCACCCAGATGGGTCTCGAGTTCCGGGCCCGCACGGTCGTGCTGACCGTCGGCACCTTCCTGGGTGGACGCATTCATATCGGGCTGTCCAACTACCAGGGCGGCCGGGCCGGCGACCCGCCCGCCAATCGCCTGGCCGAGCGGCTGCGCGCCTTGCCGTTCCGGGTCGATCGCCTGAAGACCGGCACGCCGCCGCGCATCGATGGCCGCAGCCTCGACTTCTCGAAGTTCGACGAGCAAGCAGGTGATGATCCCCGCCCGACGTTCTCCTATCTCGGCTCGCCCGCCGAGCATCCGCAGCAGCTGTCCTGCTGGATTGCGCGCACCAACGAACAGACGCACGAGATCATTCGTGCGGGTCTTGACCGCTCGCCCATGTACAGTGGCGAGATCGAAGGCGTGGGTCCGCGCTACTGCCCGTCGATCGAGGACAAGGTGCAGCGCTTTGCCGAGCGCAACTCCCACCAGATTTTTGTCGAGCCCGAAGGCCTCGATACCCACGAGATCTATCCGAACGGCATTTCGACCAGCCTGCCTTACGACGTGCAGGAAGATTTCGTGCGTTCCATCCCCGGCTTCGAGAATGCTCACATCACCCGGCCGGGTTATGCGATCGAATACGATTTCTTCGATCCGCGCGACCTGGACTACAGCCTGGAAACGAAATTCATCAGCGGCCTGTTCTTTGCCGGCCAGATCAACGGCACGACCGGCTATGAAGAAGCCGCAGCCCAGGGGCTGCTGGCGGGCATCAACGCCGCGCGCCGCAGCCGGGACGAAGCGCCATGGTGGCCGCGCCGCGACGAAGCCTATCTTGGCGTCCTCGTGGATGACCTGATTACCCAGGGCACGCTGGAGCCCTACCGCATGTTCACGTCGCGCGCCGAGTACCGCTTGATGTTGCGCGAGGACAACGCCGACATGCGCCTCACCGAAGCAGGGCGCACGCTCGGGCTGGTCGATGATCATCGCTGGGACGCCTTCAATGCCAAGCGCGATGCGGTCGAAACGGAAAAGAAACGCCTTGATCGCCTGATGGTGACGCCGCAATCCATCGATCCGGAAAAGGCAGAGCGACTTCTTGGCGCGCCGCTCGGCAAGGAAGCGCGCGCGACGGAGCTGTTGAAACGTCCGGAGATGACCTATGCACGCTTGCTGGAATTGCTCGGCGAGTCAGCCAGTGACATCGATCCTGCCGTGGCCTTGCAGGTGGAAGTGCAGTCCAAGTACGCCGGCTACATCGACCGCCAGATGAATGACGTGGCCCGCAACCGCAAGCACGAGGATCGCCGCCTGCCGCTGGATATCGATTACGAGAACATCGACGGCCTGTCGAACGAGGTGCGCCAGAAGCTCGCCGATGTGCGTCCGGCCACGCTGGGCCAGGCGTCACGCATTGCCGGCATGACACCCGCCGCAGTGTCGTTGCTGCTCGTGCACCTCAAGAAGCGCGACCTCGAGGAAAAACGTGCGTCCTGACAGTGCCCTGCGCTTCGTGGCCGGGCTGGCGCTGGCAGTCCTGCTGACAGCCTGTGATTCGCCCGAACCGAAACCAGCACCAACAGAAATCGTCATTGGCAACTCCGCGGATCCCGGCACGCTCGACCCGCACCGTGCCGAAGGCGTCCCGGCTCGCAACATCCAGCGCGACCTGTTCGAAGGCCTGGTGGCACGAAATCGCGCCGGCGACCTGGTGCCAGGCGTGGCCGCGGAGTGGCAGTACGATGCCGACACGCTCACCTGGACTTTCTCGCTGCGTGACGATGCGCGCTGGTCGAATGGCGATCCGCTGACGGCAGACGATTTCGTTCGCAGCTTCCAGCGGGCCCTGTCGCCGAACACGGCCGGCGTGGTGTCCGAGACCCTGCTGCCGATCCGCAATGCCGCCGCCGTGATCGCTGGTGACGTTCCTCCTGCCGAGCTGGGCGTCAGTGCAGCTGATGCACTGACCTTGAAGATCCAGCTTGAAGGGCCGACGCCATATTTCCTGGCCTTGCTGGATCATCCATCCACGGTTCCCGTCCATGCCAGCACTGACGAGTCTGCCGAACTGGTCAGCAACGGCGCGTATCGATTGCTTGAATGGCGAGTCAATGACTACGTCCTGCTCGAAAGGAACCCCCACTACCGTGACGCAGCATCTGTCGCGATTGACCGGGTGCGCTTCCTGCCGATCTCCGACATGTCGGTGGAGCTGAATCGTTTTCGCGCCGGCGAGCTCGACATCACTTACGGCATCCCGCCCGGACGCATGGCCTGGCTTGCCGAACAATACCCCGATGCCCTCAGGGTCAACCCCTGGTTCGGGGTCTACTACCTCGGACTGAATGTCGACGACGAGTCCTTGAACGATCCAGGGGTCCGTCGCGCCCTGGCCATGGCCATCGACAGGGAAACGCTGGTCGAATCGATCACGCCTGGCGGCGAGACCGTGGCATTCAGCTGGGTTCCCGCCTTCGATGGCTATCCGCTGGTCGTTCCCGGGTGGGCAGCGGGAACGCTGCAGCAGCGGCAGGATGAAGCAAGACAGATCCTGGCGCGTGCCGGTTATGACGAGAACAACAAGCTGTCGCTGGACATCCTTTATAACAATCGCGATCGCGACCAGCGCATCATGTCTGCGGTCGCCGCGATGTGGGAAGAGTCCCTGCCGGTCGAAGCGCAGCTGGATGCCCGCGAGTGGAAGGTCTACCTGGGCATCAAGCAGCGCAAGCTCGCCACGCAGGTGTTCCGATCAGGCTGGATTGGCGAATACCAGGATCCCTTCACCTTTGCCGAGGTCTTTGGCAGCACGCACGGCATGAACGAGTTCAACTGGGCCAGCGAGCGCTACGACGCGCTGCTGGCACAAGCCAGGGAGACGGAGGATACCGCCGCCCGCTTTCGCTTGCTGGCCGAAGCCGAGCGCATCGTGCTGGACGAGTTGCCGGCAATCCCGCTTTTCCATTACGCCAAGGCCCGGCTGGTTTCGCCACGTGTCGAAGGCTATTCCACCCATCCGCTGGATCATCACTACACCCGTCACCTCTCCTTCCGCCGCGAAGCGGGGGAGCACGAGGACCGCCGGCCCGATTGAGCATGGCGTGACGCGGCACTGGACGCTCGACGCATTCGCGGGTCATCATGCCCCTTGAGTTGCACAGGCCTGGCTGGCTCGGGCCTGTCACCGAAAGCCGTTCTCAGGGGGATTCATGCACACTCGTTTCGGGTTGGCAGCAGCGTTCATCATCACGTGCCTGGGGATTCTCTACTTGCTGCCGGCGGCAACCGAGGGGCCCGTTCCATCCCCGCCGCCGGCCGAAGCCACGGCCATTCCGGCAGAGCACGCCGACACGAACGGGCTGGCCGCCGAGCAGGTCCTGCATCGCGGCAACTTCCTGGAACCGGAAACGCTGGATCCACACAAGGCCCGGGGGGCGGAAGCCGCCAACATCCTGCGCGACCTTTACGAAGGCCTGACTCGCGAGGGTGCCGATGGCAGCATCTTGCCGGGTGTCGCTCGCAGCTGGGAAGTCAGCGAAGATGCGCTGCGGCACACCTTCCACCTTCGCCCTGACGCGCGCTGGTCGAACGGCGATCCGCTGACCGCCGCTGACTTCGTGTTCGCCTTCCGGCGCAGTGTCGATCCGGCGACCGGTTCGGTGTTCGCGGATTACTTTCGTGTCATTCGTGGCGCCGATGACGTTCTCGAGGGCGGGGCTGTCGAGCAGCTGGGCGTACATGCCCGCGATGCGCACACGCTGGTCATCGAACTGATTCGCCCGGTTCCCTACCTCCATGACCTGCTGGCACATCACAGCACCTACCCGGTGCATCGCCCGTCGCTGGAGCAACATGGCGAACGCTTCACCCGCCCGGAACACCACGTTGGCAACGGCGCGTTCAGGCTGGTCGACTGGCGCGTGAATGACGTCATGCACCTGGCGGCCAATCCCGAGTACTGGGATGCGGCGGCGGTTCGCCTGAGCGATGTCTATTACTACCCCATCGATGACAGCGAGGCCGAGTACAACCGCTTCCGCGCCGGCCAGCTCGACATCACCCAGACGCTGCCGGTGGCCCGCTATCGACAGCTGGCCGAGGACTCGCCGGAGGCCTTGCGCGTGGCGCCCTACCTCAGCACTTATTACTACGGCCTGAACGTGCAGCAGCCGCCGTTCAAGGGCGCCCCCGGGTTGCGCCGCGCCCTGTCGCTGGTGATCGACCGCGATGTGATTGCCGACAAGGTCCTGGGCATCGGTGAACTGCCGTCCTGGTCGTTGACGCCGCCGGGCATGGCGGGCTATCCCGAGGTCCGCCTCGACTATGCCGACTGGCCGATGGCGCAGCGCCTGGCCGAGGCCCGCGAGCTGTATGCGGCCGCCGGCTATGACGAGGACCAGCCGCTGGAGCTGGAGGTACGCATCAACAGTGGCGAGGTCCATCGCAAGGTGGCCCTGGCCGTTTCCACCATGTGGCGGCAGGCGCTGGGCGTGGAAACCAGGATCATCAGCGAGGAGTGGCGGGTGTTCGTACAGACGCGCCGCCAGCGCCAGGACACGCAGGTGTATCGTGCGGGCTGGGTGGGGGATTACAACGACCCGCTGACCTTCCTGCAGACCCTGCTGCCGGGCAGCCCGGTCAACGACACCGGTTACTCCAGCGAGCAGTATGCCCGCACCATGTTGCTGGCCAACGAGGAACGCGATCCCGAGCGCCGGATGGAACGCCTCGCTGCCGCCGAACGGCTGATGCTGGCAGACCACCCGGTGATTCCCCTGTATGTCTACGTGAGCAAGCACATGGTCGCGCCGCATGTCGGTGGCTGGGAGGACAACATCATGGATCACCACCCCAGTCGTGACCTTTTCATTCGTGCGCATTGAGGGTCTTGCGGACATGGTCGCCAGGCTTTTCGACAGTTACCTGCTAAGGCGCCTGCTCGGCACCGTGCCGACCCTGCTGGTGCTGGTGACCATTGCCTTTTTCCTGGTGCGTTTCGCGCCGGGTGGTCCCTTCGATTACGAACGCGCGCTGCCGCCGGAAATCGAGGCCAACCTGCTTGCCCAGTACCACCTCGATGAACCGCTGTGGAAACAGTATTTCCGCTACCTGGGCGATTTGCTGCAGGGCGACCTCGGCCCCTCCTTCCAGTACCGCGATTATCGCGTCAGTGAACTGATTGCCGCCGGCCTGCCGGTGTCCATGTTGCTGGGCGGCCTGTCGGTATTGCTGGCGCTGGTACTTGGCGTCCTGGCCGGCATGGTTGCCGGGCTGAAGCAGGGCCGTGCCGCCGACAACACTGTCATGGCGCTGGCGATGACCGGGATATCCATTCCGAATTTCGTGCTGGCGCCGGTGCTGGTGTTGCTGCTGGCGGTATGGCTGGGCTGGTTGCCGGCCGGTGGCTGGAACGGCGGCGCTCCGGCCAACCTGGTCATGCCGGTGATTGCCCTGGCACTGCCACAGCTCGCCTACATTGCCCGGTTGACGCGCTCCAGCCTGCTGGATGTCATGAGCAGCGATTTCATTCGCACGGCCCGCGCCAAGGGCTTGCCGGACAGTGTCATCCTGCGCCGCCATGCCCTGAAGCCGGTCCTGCTGCCCGTGATTTCCTACCTGGGACCGGCGGCGGCGGCCGTAATGACGGGTTCCGTGGTCATCGAGCAGATCTTCGGCATTCCGGGGGTCGGCCGCTTCTTCGTGCACGGGGCGTTGAATCGCGACTACACCCTGGTGCTGGGCGTGGTGATTTTCTACGGCCTGATCGTTGTCTTGTTCAACCTGCTGGTCGACCTTTGCTACGCCTGGCTGGATCCGCGGGTGAGGTTGCGCTGATGAAGACGCAAAGCACCGGGACAACCATGGAGGGCCAGCCGCTGTTGCGGGCAACGCCGTGGCAGCTTCTGATGACCGATCGCAAGGCGAGCACGGCGCTCGCCATACTGTTGCTGGTCGTCGTGACGTGCGTGGTGGGCCCCTGGCTCAGTCCTCACGATGGAGCGACCGCGGACTGGTCGATGATGGCGGCACCACCCGGCTTTGCCAACGGCCACTGGCTCGGCACCGATCCGCTGGGTCGCGACCTGCTGGTCCGCACCCTGGAAGGGGGTCGCCTGTCGCTGGCCGTCGGCCTCGCAGCTACCGTGGTCAGCATGCTGATCGGCATTGCCTGGGGCGCCATTGCCGGTTACTTCGGTGGCCGTGTCGATGCGGTGATGATGCGCATCGTCGACATTCTCTATGCCCTGCCATTCATGTTCTTCGTCATCCTGCTGATGGTCCTGTTCGGTCGCAACCTGTTGCTGTTGTTCATTGCGATCGGCGCGGTCAACTGGCTGGACATGGCGCGCATCGTGCGCGGCCAGACGCTGGCCCTGCGGGAGCGCGAATTCATCCTCGCGGCAAGGACCATCGGCGCCCACCCGCTGCACATCATTCGCCGGCATATCGTGCCGAACCTGCTCGGCGTCGTCGTGGTCTATGCCACCCTGACCGTGCCGCAGGTCATCCTGGTCGAGTCGTTCCTGAGCTTCCTCGGCCTTGGCGTACAGGAACCGGCGGCATCCTGGGGATCGCTGGTCAGCGAGGGCGCACGGGAAATGGAAATGGCCCCCTGGATGCTGCTGTTCCCGGCCGGCTTTCTTGCCACCACCCTGTTCTGCCTGAACTTCATCGGTGACGGCCTGCGCGATGCGCTGGATACCCGGTCCGTGGCGGGAGCAAGACCATGAGTTCGCGCCACCAGCGGTTTTTCGACGCCGTGTACCGCGAGCTGTTGCTGATGGCGCTGGCGGTCAGCTACCTCTTCGCGGTGCTTGAATCCTACCGGGCAGTCAGCCGCAACCTGCCGGATGACCTGTGGCTGGCGGTCGGCAACCCGCTGGTCACCCTGGCCCTGGTCCGCCTGCTGGTCACCGGCATTGTTGCCGTGCTGGTCAGCCTGCTCGCACTGTTGCTGCTGCGGCGCTGGCGCCTGTCCTTGCACGGCGAAGAGCTGTTCAGGCTGGGGATAGTCGCGGGTACCTTGTTGCTGCTGGTGGAAACGCGCTGGCAGGAAAGCGTCTATCCCGGCTGGACCACGCTGCTGCGCGCATTGCTGGTGGCGGCCGCGCCGCTGTTGCTGGGGCATTGCCTGCGCCGGAGGCCCGTCGATGCTGCTTGATATCCGCAAGCTGAACGTCCGCTTTGCCATGCAGGGTGGCACCGTGCACGCGGTGAATGGTGCGAGCTTGCAGGTGGCGCACGATGACATCGTGGCCGTGGTCGGCGAGTCGGGCAGTGGCAAGTCACAGACGTTTCTCGCCCTGACCGGCCTGGCGGGCGGCAACGCCGAGGTGCGTGGCGAGGCCTGGTTCGAGAGCCGCAACCTGCTGGCCTTGTCGCCCAAAGTGATGCGCGGCGTGCGTGGCCGGCAGATCGCCTACGTCTTCCAGGATCCCATGACCGCCCTGAATCCCTACCTGACCATCGGCAAGCAGTTGCTGGAAGTGATCCAGGCGGATGCCGACAGCCAGCGGGGCAGTGCCCGACAGGCCGTGCTCGACATGCTCGAAGCCGTGCGCCTGCGCGAGCCGGCCAAGCGCTTCTCACAATATCCGCACCAGCTTTCCGGCGGCCAGCAGCAGCGCGTCATGCTGGCGATGGCCTTGCTGGCCAGGCCGCGCTTGCTGATTGCCGATGAGCCGACCACGGCTCTCGATGTCACGGTCCAGCGGCAGGTGCTCGACCTGCTGCAGCAACTGCAAGCCGAGCTCGGCTTCTCCCTGGTCCTGATCACGCATGATCTCGGTGTCGTTGCACGCCTGGCCCGCCGGGTGGTGGTGATGTATGGCGGTCGGGTCATGGAAGCGGCCAGTGCGGAGGATTTCTTTGCGGCGCCACGGCACCCTTACAGCCGGGCCTTGCTGGCCGCCGCACCGCGCCTTACCGGTGACTTGCCACGGCCGATACCCGGCCAGCCGCCGCGCCCGACCCATTCGCCACCGGGTTGTCCTTTTGCCGCGCGCTGTCCGCAGGTCATCAATACCTGCCAGCAGCCCTTGCCGTGGCAGGAAGTGGCGCCCGGTCATCACGTGGCTTGCCACCGGGTGGCAGAGGCTGATGCCATGGAGGTCGAGGATGACTGAGCGCAGCAATCTCCTGGAAGTGGAGAAGCTTGGCGTGACTTACGGTAGCGGTCGGCATCGCCTGGTGGCTGTCGATGACGTCAGTTTTGCACTGCCTGCCGGTCGAACCCTCGGGCTGGTCGGCGAATCCGGCTGCGGCAAGTCATCACTGGCGCGTGCCATCCTGCGGCTTGAAGAGTGCACGGGCGACGTTCGATTCTGCGGCCAGGACTGGCTGGCACTGGATGGCGGCGCCTTGCGCCAGGCACGCCGCCAGCTGCAGGCCGTGTTCCAGGATCCGCTGGCATCGCTGGATCCCGGACTGACGGTGCGCCAGAGCCTGCTGGAACCGCTGCGCGTGCATCGGCCGCATGATGCACCCGACGAGCAGCAGCAGCGCGTCACGCGCATCCTGCGCCGCGTCGGCCTGGACGAAGAATACCTCGATCGCTACCCGCACGAACTGTCCGGCGGGCAATGCCAGCGTGTCGGTATCGGTCGTGCACTGGTCAGTTCGCCCGCGCTGGTCGTGCTGGACGAGCCGGTCAGCGCCCTCGACATGTCGATCCGCGGCCAGATTCTCGAATTGCTGGCCAGCCTGCAGCAGGATTCCGGTCTCGCCTTCCTGTTCATTGCGCACGACATGACGGCGGTGCGTTACCTCTGCCATGATGTCATGGTTATGTACCGTGGCCGCATCGTCGAGGCGGCCAGTCGCGAGCAGCTTTTCGAACATCCGGCACACCCTTACACGCGCGAACTGTTGCGCGCCGTGCTGCCTCCGGACCGGCACACCCAGCCGCCACCGGATGCGAGGCCGATCGATGTGGCGGCAATGGCTGGAGCCGCCTGCCCGTTTGCACCACGCTGCCGTTTCGCCACCCCGCAATGCGAGGACGAGACACCGGCCCTGCGGGACCTGGGCGGTGGACACCAGGTTGCCTGCCACCATGCCGAGGCCTTGCCAGGCTGGTCGTAAGTCGGTGACTCCAGGGGCGGGCGCCTGGTTTCCTGCCGTTGGCTGAAATGTTCGTGGCCCTTGCCGGGTCTGTTCCAGTCTTACCCTCGATCCATTGGAGAATCGCATGTCCTTCACGATCAGATTGTCGACCCTGCTGCTGCTGGCGGCTGTTGCATGGCCTGCCGCTGCCACGCTGCCTGCCGATTCGGTGATTGCCTCGCTGCAGTCGCCCGCCTGGATCGAGCGGAATGGCGAACGAGAAGCCCTGGAGCCCGGCGTGTTGCTGCAAGCCGGCGACGTTCTGCGGACGGGTCCTGGTGGCCGCATCCAGGCCGAGCTCAGTGAAGGATCGCTGCTCAAGCTCGGCGAAGAGGCCAGCCTGGCCACCGAGGAGCTGGTACAGCCCGTCGTTCGCGCGGCAGCCACGCCAGCGGTGAGCGAGGCCGAATCCGGCAAGGCGGTCGACAGCGAACAGCCAGCGGGCATTTTCCAGGCAACGCTGAATGTCCTGAAGGGCGCCTTCCGCTTCACCACGCAGCTGGTTGGCAAGCAACAAAAGCGCAGCGTCGATGTACGCTTCGGCGCCGTGACGGCGGGCATCCGCGGCACGGATATCTGGGGCAAGTCCGGCCCGGACCGACATTTTGTCGTGCTGCTCGAAGGCAGTATCGAAGTCACCGCACCGGGAGCGGCGGATCCGATCAGGCTGGAATCACCCCTGCAGGGCGTTTCGCTGACCGCGGGCGCAAGCGCGGCGGAAACACTCACGTTCGACCTGCCAACGGTGCAACAGCTGGCGCCAGAGACCGAGTTGCAGCCAGGCAGCGGCGTGCAGAGCCGCGACGGGCGCTGGTATGTGCAGCTTGCATCGCTGCAGCAAAGCAGCGATGCGGAGCAGTTGCGCGCTGCACTGGCGCAGGCTGGCTATCCTGCTGACGTCCTGCCGGTCGATCTCGATGGCCGGCGCTACCATCGTGTCGGGCTGGGACGGCTGCTCAGCGCTGCCGATGCCCGCGCCGTTGGCGAGCAACTGACGGGCCGCTTCGGCATCGAGGGATTCTGGGTGCTGCGCCGCTGAAGCGCCCTCGCCGCTGGTCATGACCCCGGTCGGCACGCTGTC
>JAWWBS010000066.1 GCA_033720895.1 Gammaproteobacteria bacterium | reverse complement strand
GGGATGGATCTCGAAGTCTTCGTCCGAGACCTTGTCCTTGTAGGCCAGGTAACGCACGCCCTTGTAGTCGAATTCCATGAACGCCTTGCCGGTGAAAAAGGACCGACCGTTCGGCATGCGCACGACCTCGACCTCCGGCAGCGCAGCAATCCGCCGCGCCAGCCAGAAGCGGCTGTGCCAGGTCTTGATCGCCAGCGACCAGGCGCGCGCTGGCTTGGGGCCTTCCTCGATGATTTCCATGGGCAGATTGTAGGCAAAAACAAAAAAAGAGGCAGCAACCTAAAGTACTGCCCCAAGTACTGTCGCCTCTGAAAGGAACCCCTGAGTAGGGTGCTTACTAAATTCGGCAGTTATTCCAGCGAACTCGCGACTTCTCAATACGAACATTTGAGTAAACATCTACCCGATAAAAGCGAAGACCAGTAGGAACGCCATTGGTTGTCCGCAAAGGAATCCAAATCTCATTTCCAACCTTGCTGATATTTCCATGGAATCTTAGTTCTACAATATCTCCATTCTCAGCCACTAGGGTCGCTTTGATTGAAGAATCCGGCAACCTTTCTCTAACTGCCTGAAAATCAGAAACCTCTAGTGCAGTACCAAACAAATTGGTTGCCTCAATCTCAAGGTATGCGCCAGAGGTTATTGCAGCAACCGGCTCCTCCAACTGAAAAGTATGTTGTCCTTCAATATCTATCGGAGACGCGGCTAACCATACCGACTTCGAGAAGAAAAGTATTTTTAAGAAAGTAATCATTTACTTATCATTTGAAACACGAAGGGCATTCTTCACCCTCAATATACTTTTCTTTGGCCAGATTTATTACGTCATCAACCCATGTTTGACAGTTACGTGCGCCAGCCATATGAGCCGGGAGCCCCCTGAATGCCGCCAAGTTATAGTTAGGTTCCCCTATTTCTGCAGCCGCCTCTTTGACGTACGAGTCAAATTTATCGTCAAAGCAAATCATGTTGCATGCCTTTCCAATAATTTCGTCGCTTGATACTTTGCCCTCGCCCCAAATCAAGTTTCCGGCCGTATCTTCTTTTGGCCCAAAGCCAAGAAAATCTCCGCTGATGTTGAGATAATCGTGTCTAAAGGGATTTATCCAATTCTGAGTTGTAGCACGCGCGGAGGGCCCTCCCAGCTCTCTAGCGCAGCGGCTTACCCAAAGCCCCAAAACATCCGAGTTCGAGATTGCGTTTGAATAGCCATAAATGTAAGTGTTTGGGCCATCCGCAAGGCCAATCGGATCACTCTGCGTGTACCGCCCCATCGCCGGGTTGTAGCTGCGGAAGTAGTTGTAGTTCAGCCCCGTCTCGGCGTCAAAGTACTGGCCCGGAAATCGGAGATTCAGTTCGATGTTCGAATTCTCCGTGACATCAACGTCACCAAACGGCGAGTAATCGCCCTGCCAGGCTACTTGTTGGTTGGCATCCGTCACGATCTGTGGCGTGTTCAGATGGTCGACGTGGATGTAATACACCTCGCCCTGCTCCAACACGGCAATCGGCCGATCGCCCAGCCAGACGTATTGCTTGATGGCTTCGCCGTTTTCGTCGTATTCGCCGATCAGATGTCCTGCTTCGTCATAAACGAACAGGACTTTGCCGGCGACCTCGCCGAGTTCATCAATGGAGAACTGTGCAGCATAGCTGCTGATAGCAGTGCTGACCGGATCCTTCTTCTGGCCCTTGTTCTTTCCATTGTTCTTGCCGTTGTTCTTGGCAGGTCCGATCAGCCTGGCAATGCTGGCATTGTCCTTGTTGTCGATCACGCCGTCCTGGTTGCAGTCCGCCGCCGGAACGCTTGGAATGCGTCCCTTGATCATGTCATGCAGAGCTAGCAGGTCGTTCTGGTCAATGATTTCGTCGCCATTGGCATCGCACAGCATGCCCGTGCTGGTCTCGAACCGCGGTTTGCTGACGCGCTGGCCAAGGGCGTTGTGCACGTAGCCGTAGCTGCCATCAGCCGTGCTCACTGAAACAAAGCGATTGCGCTCGTCATAACTGAAGCTCTTATCGCCATCCGTCAGGCTGTTACCCGCCTCGTCGTAAGCGATGGCCTCGCCGTCGACGTCGACCAGTCGATTGGAATCCGCAGCGTATCCATAAGCATTATAGATGCCGTTGTCGGTCTCGCTGGTCCGGTTGCCGACGCTGTCATAGGTCCATTCCAGTCTGCCGTAACCTCCTGTTGCCGAAACCAGGCGATAGAGGCTGTCATAAGCAAAGGCTTGGCTCTTGCTGCCATCGACTGCGTTGTTGATGGCGATGATGTTGCTGGCTGCATCCCAGTTGTAGTTGCGGTCCAGCATGGTGCCTGCGCGAATGCTGAGCAGGCGACCATCGTTGTCATAACTCCGGGTTTCAACCAGGCCATTGCCATAGATCAAGCTGTCGACCGGCCCGAACGGCTGGTAGCCGATGTCACTGGCAATCTGTTGTGTCGTGCCATCGAGGTTCTGCACGGACATTCCGCTCACCCGCCCCAGGGAGTCCCGTTCGTAGAACACGACCTGGCCGTTCGGGTAGCTGATGGATGAAATGTTGCCTGCTGCGTCGTGGTCATAACCCACGCTGAGCGGCGTAGCAGCTACAACTGTATCCTTGCTGACCAGTTCGCCCCGCGGGTTGTAGCTGTATTGGGTGCTGCCGGATTCATCAACGAGCGCGACCAGGCGGCCTACACCATTGGCACCTGTATCGTACTGGTAGCTGATGTCTTTTTCCGTGCCGGGATAATCGATGAAGGTAAGGCGATTTAGTGCATCATATTCGAAGTGAGTTTCGACACCACGCGCATCTACATGCAGGATACGATTCCCGGCGGCATCGTACTCATAGATAGCCGTACCAGCATCCGCGGAGCGGGTTTCCATTAGCTCGTCAAATCCGTTGTAAATGTAATCCGTTGTTACGCCACGCTGATCGACCGCCTGGATCAGGTTGTCACGAGGATCAAAGTCATAGCGGGTGATGCCACCCAGGGCATCTACGGTCTCGAACAAGCGATCCAGGGCGTCGTAGCGCATGGTCGTGCGGTTGCCAAGGGCATCAGTCATCGCCGTGCGCTTGCCTTCGATATCGGTCTCGAAAGCGCTGCGCTGCCCTGCGCCACCGACGCTTGCCACCAAGTGGTTCAGCTCGTTGTACTCGGCAAAGGATTCTCGCGTAATACCTTCGCTCGGGCCGGAGACATGCTGAGCGATCCGGTTACCTTCGCTGTCGAGCTCGTAAGCAATGCGATTGCCCAGCCCGTCTTCAATGGCGATCAGGCGATGCGCACTATCGTACTCGTAACTGATGCTGGCGCCATTTGGCATGGTGGTTCGGCGTAGCTGCCCGAAGCTGTCGTATTCGAACGTCGACGTGGCCGCGTAGGCCGTCCCCACAGCTACAGTGCGGCGGACCAGGCGCTGGCGTGCATCATATTCAAGGGTGGTTACAACGCCGTTCCTATCTACAATTTCCTGTAGCTTGCCATGGGCGTTATAGGCCGTATAGCGGGTTTCGTGGCCCAGGGCATATCGTATCGCTGCTATATTGCCGGCAGTATCGTAGACATATGTGGTTATGTCACTGACGTCCTCGCGTGGGCCATCCATGGTCAGTACCTGGCCGTGCTCGTTGTAGGTCCAGGTAGTCTGCCGGCTTTCCCCGCTTGCGAGGTCAGTCACCGTGCGGCTGGTGCGGTTGCCATCACTGTCGTAACCGTATTCGGTCATGCGTCCTGGCTCGGTGATACGCACCGGCAGCCGGAAGTCCGGATGCCATTCGGTGTAGACAGTGCGTTCTTCCGGCGTACCGACTGCTTCGATCAGCGCCGTCCGGAGACCGCGGTCATTGAACTGCTGGCGCGTGATCTCGCCTTCGAAGTTTTCCTTCTCCAGGATGCGACCCGTCTCGTCCAGCTCGACGCGCGAGACATTGCTGCAGCCGTCACACGGCTCGGAGCTGCCGACCACGCGCCACACGCCATGACTGACTTCGCTTTCCAGCGTGACGACCTGGCCATTGCCCTGGACCATGGTCGTGGTCGAACCATCACGTGTGATCTGCACGTCATTGGCGCCATCGCCATGCGTGCTGCGGATAGCAAGACCATCGACGTCATATTCCCAACGGGCATAAAGGTCGCCGTTCTCATCGTAAATGGCCGTCAACAGGGTCCTGTCGTTGAACAGTGCGTTGGCGTATTCATAGCGCCGCACTGCCCCATCCTCGCGGATTACGGCAGTCAGTTTTTCGTCACTGTCGTGCTCGAACGCGATGCGTTCGCCGCCCGGCAGGACGACGGCATTTACCAGCCCGCCTGCGTGTTCGAACAGCATCTCGCGGCCAAAGTCACTGCGCACGGCAGCGAGGTAGCCATCGCTGTCGTATTCCAGGTCCACGCCATGACCGGCACGGTTTTCGATTCGCTGGAGCACACCCGCAGCCGAGTAGTACTCGCGGCGATCACTGGTATCGACCAGCAGCCAGCGGCCATCCGGCAGCTCGCTCAGTGTCAGCTCGATGTCGTCCTGGGGGGCCCAGCCGCCAGCAGCGGGCAGAAACAGCAGCGAACCCCCGGACTGGCGGTAGGCGCGAATGCTGGGATAGTTGCCTTCGCGGCGGATTTCCAGCGAGCGGTCGTAGCTATGCGTCCAGCTGCGACCCACACGCGTATGGCGTCTAGCCGGTGCAGTTGTTTCGGTCGGGTCGTCGTACTGGCCGACCGTATAGGAGAGCGCACTGGGGCCTCGGCCTGTTACGCCGGAATAACGAGGCTTGCGCGCCCCGTGGGTGTCGGGATTGCCAAGGCTGTTGAAATAACGGGTGAATCTCAGCAGGGGCTCGGCTGAATTCCGGTAGTCCTGCTCTGTTTCGAATTTGTTGCCGGTTGCGGCATTGATCGGGTTGCTGGGGTTCTTGTGCTGGTTGGTCTCGTCGCAGGTTTCCGGGCAGGTGCCGTTGTTCTTGTCCGGCATGGCGTCGTTAGGCTGGCAGGCTGCCGGCCCACGTGCAGATACATCTACCTTCTGGTAACCCTCGGGGCAGACATTGATGCGCTCGATTGACAGGACATCGGCGACACTGGTGTTTCCATACGACGTTACCGTGCACCTGACCGAATAGGTCTGCGTCTCACCTTGGTTCCTGTAACGCGGATTACGCAGCGTGGCGAATTCGTAACTAATCTCGGGATGATCGGGTTCGGCCCAGTCGCAGGCCTTCGCGCCCAGGTCTTCCGCCGAGTGTTCGTACTTCGCTGCCCCGCCTTGGGTCCAGTTCGAATCGGGAATGGCCCAGTCGGTCCACTGTCCATCAACGATGGGTGGCTCATCTTCCGCGGAGGCGGGAACAGGCAAACTGAATGAAACGAACAGGACGACGAACAGCAGGACGCGAGAAAAAGACACGAAACCCCCCAGGAATTGAAATGCCCCAAAAAAACCGGGCTTCTGCGGCCCGGAATATGGGGTGTTTTTACCTTTATCTGTACCGCATTGCAATATGTCAACTAGTCCGACCTCGGACAAACCCTGGCTCTCTGCGTTCAAGGTGAAAAGAGGTTCAGTTTTTGGCAGAATACGCCGCCTTCGCAGCGCGGCTTGAATTCCGCGGCCGCGAGACCCATATCCACCGCTATATACAATGTGTCTTTACCGGCGAGATCGGGCTGTCACCCGCGCCGGCAACCCCAGGGGGAACCATGGCAGATATCAAGAAGATCCTTTCCGAACTCGGCCTGCAGGAAGAGAACGCAGGTGTGTGGGCGTCCAAGTCCGGCTGGCTGAAGGGCGAAGGCAATGTGCTGGAATCCATCAACCCGGCCAACGGCGAAGTCATCGCCAAGGTGCGCTGCGCTTCCAAGGCCGAATACGAGAAGGTGATCACCGAGGCCGAGGCCCTGTTCGAAGAATGGCGCAAGGTCCCTGCCCCGCAGCGCGGCGAAGCCGTGCGCCTGGTCGGCGAGGCACTGCGCAAGCACAAGGATGCCCTCGGCAGCCTGGTTTCCCTGGAAATGGGCAAGATCAAGCAGGAAGGCGACGGTGAAGTGCAGGAAATGATCGACATCGCCGACTTCGCCGTTGGCCAGTCGCGCATGATGTACGGCCTGACCATGCACTCCGAGCGTCCGGACCACCGCATGTACGAGCAGTGGCATCCGTTCGGCGTCGTTGGCGTGCTGACCGCGTTCAACTTCCCGGTCGCTGTCTGGGCCTGGAACGCCATGCTGTCGGCCATCGCCGGCAACGTGACCGTCTGGAAGCCGTCGCCGAAGACCCCGCTGACCTCGATCGCCTGCCAGAACATCGCCAATGAAGTCCTCGAAGCCAATGGCTTCCCGGGCATCTTCGGCCTGTTCAACGACGACACCAACGAACTCGCGCAGACCTTTGTCGACGACGAGCGCATCAAGCTGGTGTCCTTCACCGGTTCCTGCGCCATCGGCAAGCAGGTCGGCCACCGCGTTGCCCAGCGCATGGGTCGTTCCCTGCTGGAGCTCGGCGGTAACAACGCCCTGATCGTCGACGAGACCGCCGACATGAAGATGGCGATCCCGGCCATCGTGTTCGGCTCGGTCGGCACCGCCGGCCAGCGCTGCACCACCACGCGCCGCGTGCTGGCCCACGAGTCCATCATCGACGGCCTGGTCGAGAGCCTGAAGAAGGCCTATGGCCAGGTGAAGATCGGCGATCCGCTGGAAGAAGGCACGCTGATGGGCCCGCTCTGCGACGAAGGCTCCGTGCAGCGTTACGTCGAGATGATCGAGAAGATCAAGCAGGCTGGCGGCACCATCGTCACCGGCGGTAACAAGCTGGAAGGCAACTACGTCGAGCCGGCCATCGTTACCGGCCTCTCCAACGACTCCGAGATCGTGCAGACCGAAACCTTTGCACCGATCCTCTACGTCATGCCGTTCAAGACGGTCGAAGAAGCCATCCAGATGCAGAACGCCGTGCCGCAGGGCCTGTCGTCCGCCATCTTCACCATGAACATGCGCAACGCCGAGAAGTTTCTGTCCTACCAGGGCTCGGACTGCGGCATCGCCAACGTGAACATCGGTACCTCGGGTGCCGAGATCGGCGGCGCCTTCGGTGGTGAGAAGGAAACCGGCGGCGGTCGCGAATCCGGCTCGGATGCCTGGAAGCAGTACATGCGTCGCCAGACGAACACCATCAACTGGTCGACCGAGCTGCCGCTGGCACAGGGCATCAAGTTCGACATCGATGTCTGATCGAAAGCGTCACGCTTGAAATGAAAAGCCCCGCAAAAGCGGGGCTTTTTTCATGCAGTGGGGCCGCTTACTTCAACGGCTGTGCCAGCGACTTGCGCAGGTTCACACTGCTGCCGAGACGGACTCGAACGTCACTGCTTGCTGCCCTGCTCTCGTCCTTCACCCGGACATCGGTGATGCGGAAGAAGGTGTTGCGCGTGTAATGGAGGGTGCCGATGTAGACCGCGCGGTCACCGTCCTGCACGTCGATGCGAAACTGGCCGTGCAGTGGCGCCGAACCATTGCCCTTGGTGGCATCCATCATGACCCAGCCCTTGAGGATGTAGAAATCCTCCCGCGGCACTTCCAGCATGAAGGTCTCGTCGAATGGCACTTCGATACGACGCTTCAAGTCGCCCCAGGCCATGTGGTCGCCGACCTCGCGAAGCGCGGTATCGGTAGCGAGAATCGCCGTGTTGCGATATTCCTCGTACATGCCGAGTTCCTGCTCTTCCGGCTTCAATGGCGGGTCCAGCACGAGCTTGCCCACCAGGAGGATGCTGTCCTGGCCGAGGCTGTCCATTGCAGTGACAGGCTGGATGGCGGATGACGGTATGCATGCCGACAGCAGGCTGCCGAGCATCGTGATCAGCAGCAGGCGCGTCATTTGCTAAGTGCCCTGATGCGAGCCTCGATGCGACGCTGCCAGTTCGGGCTGTCCTTGATGTCGTCATGCTCCAGGAGCATGCGCAGCACATCGATCTCGCTCATGCCCTCGATCGGCTCGAGGTCGAACTTGTCCTGCTCCAGCCAGCCAGTATCGACTTCGACGTAGCGATAGGCGCCAACGAAGTACAGGCCGGGTCGAGTGACGACAATGCCATCGCTGCCATATTCCGGGAAGTTATACTGGTTGTTGCCGCCGAGGAAGCTGCTGCCACCGAAGGCCGCCAGCTGGTAGGCGCCTTCCCGCAGGTAGGGCTGGAAAAACGCGCCATCTTCCACGGCAAAGCTCCAGTAAGGTGTCTCGCTGGCGGGTTGCACCTGCTTGAGGCTGGCCCAGTCGAGGCCCGTTGGTGCGTCTTCCATGTCGACGTAACCAAAAATCATGGAATTGAGCGGGTCATCCATTTCGTAATCGACGGTCTCGGTGGTCGCGCAACCGGCGAGTGTGAAAAGCAGGATGGTGGTGACGAACGCAGGCAGGATCTTCTTGGACATTGCCGTTTCTTCCTTGTGTTTGTTGTTCTGTCGGTGCAATCGACAATACCGCAAGGCATTGATGATGCAAACGGGCAAGGTTCACGGTTTTTGCTTAATGCAATGCAGCAGGCAAGCGCCAGGCAAGGCTGGTCGGCGCAGTGCGGCGGGTCGATGGATTGTTCAGTCTGGTCGTGGTCGATACATCGCGCCAACCGAGTTGACGCCGAAGTCCCAGCCAAAGTTGATGCCGCTGTAATTGTCACCGACCTTGATCTGGAGATACATGTCGCCCACCTCACCTAGTCGATTTTCCAGGAAGACGTAGGCTGCCTCGTTCTCCACGCCACGAATGCCGAAACCCAGGCTGGTTCTCGCGCCAAGCTTGTAAGCCAGCTCCAGCGAGGGTGCATACAGGAAGGAGGAATCACTGCACTTGTCTTCGTCCACCTGGTTGCCAGTCTCGGTGTCGCGACAGATGGTTTCGGCAATCAGGATGAAATACCGCGTCTCGGTAGCGTAGCGATCGTTTTCATCCGCTACCGCCGTTCCGGAAGCAAAATTGAAGCGCGTGGTCAGATTGCCATGTGTCCAGAAGTAGCCAAGGCCGATATCGACACCCAGGCCATACTCGTCGACATCGGAAAGGCCGCCATTGATTGTCCAGCCCTGTTCGGCATGGGCAGGAAACACGGACAGCAGAAGCAAGGTGAAGAGCAAGCGCCGCATGGTGCGACCCCTTTCCGGGCGTCGCCGGTCAGTTGCCTGTGTTGATTATTGCCGCTGGAGCCGATTTGTAAAGTTGCGGGAGATCAGCCCTGACGACTTGCCAGCCAGGCCAGGAACTCTTCTTCCGGCAAGGCCTTGCTGTAGTGGAAGCCCTGGGCGGCATCGCAGTGGTAATCGAGCAGGACATCGAGCGCACTCTGGTCTTCGACCCCTTCGGCAACCACCGATCGCCCGAAAGCATGTGCCAGCTCGATGCTGGAACGAACGATCGCGGCATCACCGCTGCTGCTGGCGATATCACGGGTAAAGCTGCGGTCGATCTTGAGCTCGGTGAATGGCAGGTGCTTCAGGTGCGTCAGCGAGGAATAGCCCGTGCCAAAGTCATCGATTGAAAGCCCGATACCGAGCTGGCGAAGCTCGGAAAAAACACCGTCGGCCAGCAAGGAATGCCTGAGCAGGCTGCTTTCCGTGATCTCCAGGGTCAACATCTCGGGTGGG
Organism: Gammaproteobacteria bacterium; assembly: GCA_033720895.1. NCBI lineage: Bacteria > Pseudomonadati > Pseudomonadota > Gammaproteobacteria > Gammaproteobacteria bacterium. The sequence goes on along the minus strand of JAWWBS010000066.1, from coordinate 894 downwards.
ACATGGGCTGCCACCAGCAATCGCGCAATCCGTCGTGGCAGGTGCGCATCATGCAGGCTGCGCGGCGCCATGTTCACCGATACGCCGATGCGATGCCCTGCTTCCAGCCATTTGCTGCAATCCTTCATGGCACGCCGCAGGACCCAGAGCGTAATGGCGTCGATCAGGTTGGTGGTTTCGGCCAGCGGCAGGAATTCGTCGGGCATCAGCAACCGGCCATCATCATGCTGCCAGCGCAGCAAGGCTTCGACTTTCCTGACTTCACCGCTCGCAAGGTCTACCTGTGGCTGGTAATGCAGGCGCAGGTGCTCGTCGTCGATATTGTGGCTCAGCTCGGAGACCATCTGGATGCGGGCCGGGGAATTCACGTCCAGCGAAGGGTCATAGACGGTGAAGCCGGCATGCCGCTCCTTGGCGGCGTACATCGCAATGTCGGCACGGCGCATCAGGGTGTCCGGATCGCGACCGTGGCGCGGGCACTGCACGATACCGATGCTGACGTTGACGATCAGGCTCTGGCCTTCGACCTTGAAAGGTGCATTGAGAGAATCAACCAGGCGTTTCGCCAGGGCGGTCGCCTCCTCCGGGCGTGCCTGCGGTTCGATCAGCACGGCAAACTCGTCACCACCCAGTCGCGCAATCGTGTCCTGGCCGCGCACGGCCTGCCGGAGCCGCTCGGCAACCTTGGTCAGCAGGACATCACCGACGTAATGCCCGAAGGTGTCATTGACCTCCTTGAAGCGATCCAGGTCAAGCAACAGCAGGCCGTATTCCTTGTCGTGCCGGTCCAGGCCCTCGATGCAATGCTCGATACGGTCGTAGAGAAGCGCACGATTCGGCAATCCGGTCAGTTCGTCATGCAGGGCCTGGCGCTGCAGCTCCTCGAGGTGCGCC
>JAWWBS010000065.1 GCA_033720895.1 Gammaproteobacteria bacterium | reverse complement strand
GGCGGTAAATTCGATGGCGCGACAGCAGACCGGGCAGTCCTCGATGAAGTCCTGGGCCTCCCCGGCGGTATCCATTTCCACGGACACGGTCTCGCCACAGTAGGGGCAGGCGAGCGTGGTGCTGGGCAGCTCGTACATCAGCCGCGCTCCCCGGGCAGGAACGCCGCCTGGACGTCGTTCAACAGCTCGAGGCCTCGTGCCGTCACCGCCCATTGCCCATCCGTCAGTTCAACCAGTTGCTGGGCTGCCAGTGCAGACAGGCGGGGCACCAGGGCATCGGCGTCCAGTCCGGTGGATGCTTCGAACTCGCTGAAGGGCGCGGGCGCCAGCAAACGGCTGCGGTTCAACATGTACTCGAATTGCCGTTCCCCGGCGTCCAGCAGGCGCGTCTCCTGGATGGCGGCAGCCGTGCCCGCGGTGGCCAGGTACTTGTCCGGGTGGCGCTGGCGGGATTGTCGCAACACCTTGAATTGACTGGAAGTTGCCGATGTCATCTTGGAATGGGCGCCGGCGCCGATGGCGAGGTAGTCGCCGAAGGTCCAGTAATTGAGGTTGTGGCGGCTCTGCCGGCCGGGGCGGGCGAAGGCCGACACTTCGTAGCGCTCGAAACCGGCCGTGGCGAGGCGGCCGCGGGTCGCTTCCAGGATGTCGATGGCCGTGTCCTCGTCGGGCAGGCCGGCAGGAGGCCGAACGGCAAACAGGGTGTTGGGCTCCAGCGTCAGTTCATACAGCGAGACGTGTTGCGGCTCGAGTGACAGCGCCGTGTCGACATCCTGCAGCGCCGACTCCAGGGTCTGGCCCGGTAGCGCGGTCATCAGGTCGATATTGAAATTTTCGAGGCCGGCGGCATGCAGTTCCTCGGCGGCCTTGTGGATCGAGCCGGCATCGTGGATGCGACCCAGTGTTCGCAGGGCGTCGTTATCGAAACTCTGGGCGCCCAGCGAGACACGGTTGATGCCGGCAGCTCGGTAATCGGCAAAGCGGCCATGTTCGATGGTGCCGGGGTTGGCCTCCAGGGTGATCTCGACATCCGGTCGCAAGGGGAGCCGCTGCGCGATGTCGGCGAGCAGCTCTGCGAAAGCACCTGGCGAGAACAGGCTGGGGGTGCCGCCGCCAAAGAAGATGGCCTCAAGCGGCCGGCTCTCGGTCTCGTCCATCGCGAAGGCGAGGTCAGCCTGCAATGCCCGCAGGTACTCGCGTTCGGGCAGCGAGTCCTTTACGGCATGGCTGTTGAAGTCGCAATAGGGGCACTTCTTCACGCACCAGGGCAGGTGCACGTAAAGGGTCAATGGAATATTGGCCAGGGACATGTCGACCTGTGCCATGGCAATCAGCGGAGCTGGTCGAGCAGGGCCTGCAGCGCCTTGCCGCGGTGACTGAGGCGGTTCTTGGCCTCCTTGCTGAGCTCGGCGGCAGCGCATTCGGCATCCAGCGGCTGGAACACGGGGTCATAGCCGAAACCGCCCTCGCCCTGGCGAGCATCGAGAATGCGTCCTTCCCAGCTGCCATCCACCACCAGCGGCATGGGATCGGCGGGGTGGCGCAGCAGGACGATGACACAGCGGAAGCGGGCGTTGCGATCGGCGACGCCGGTAAGTTCGTCCAGCAGCTTGTCGATGTTCGCTTCGGCATTGCCATCCTCGCCGGCATAGCGGGAGGAATAGATGCCCGGTGCGCCGTCCAGGGCATCGACTTCCAGCCCGGAATCATCGGCCAGGGCGGGCAGGCCCGTCTGCTCGGCCGCGTGACGCGCCTTGATGATGGCATTCTCGATGAAGGTCAGGCCGGTTTCCTCGGCAGCGGGAAAGTCCCAGTCCGATTGCGGCCGGATGGCCAGGCCCAGCGGCTCCAGCAGGGCCTGCATTTCGCGGACCTTGCCAGCATTGCCCGTGGCCAGGACCAGTTCCTTGCCCGCCAGCTTCATCAGGAAAGACTGTCCAGCAGGTCGTTCTGCTTCCGGGTCAGATCGGCAATGCCGGCCGCCGCCAGGTCCAGCATGGCGTCGAGTTCCTCGCGGCGGAACGCATGCCCCTCGGCCGTGCCCTGCACCTCGATGAAGGCGCCGGCGGCATTCATTACCACGTTCATGTCGGTTTCGGCCTGCGAGTCCTCGGCGTAGTCGAGATCCAGTACTGGCTGGCCATTGAAAATGCCGACGGACACGGCGGCGACCGAACCGATCAGCGGATCCTTTTTCAGCTTGCCGTCTTTCAGCAGCTGGCGGGTGGCCATGGCCAGTGCCACGCAGGCACCGGTGATCGAGGCCGTGCGCGTGCCACCATCCGCCTGCAGTACGTCGCAGTCGAGGGTGATGCTGCGCTCGCCCAGCGCGCCGAGGTCCATGACCGCCCGCAGGGAACGGCCGATCAGGCGCTGGATTTCCTGGGTGCGGCCCGATTGCTTGCCATGCGCGGCTTCACGGCGGCCACGAGTGTGGGTGGCGCGCGGCAGCATGCCGTACTCGGCGGTTACCCAGCCCTGGCCCTTGCCCTTGAGAAAGGGCGGCACGCGATCTTCGACACTGGCGTTGCAGAGGACGCGGGTGTCACCAAAGGCGACCAGCACGGAACCCTCGGCATGGCGGGTGTATTCGGGAATGAGCTCGATGTCGCGAAGCTGGTCCGCGTTGCGTCCACTGGGTCGCATGAAACCTCCGGGGTCGGATGAAGCAGAGTGTGGCCGGAGTATAACGGACTGGGCGGCCCAGACCGACCGCCGCCACGACGCCGGTCAATCTTCCTCGTCGTCCGGGCCTTCGTAGCGGAAGGCGGTGGCGGTGATGTTGTCGGATTGCGGCTTGGCGAGTTCGTAGGCTTCCTCGGCCAGGGCATCCAGGGCGTCTTGCAGGTCCTCGGCGGCACACAGCTGCTCGCCGGTCTTGCCGATATCCAGCGGCGTCCAGAAGCCATCCGAGCACAGCAACAGCACGTCGCCGGGTTCCAGTTCGACGGCATCGGCAATTTCGATCTTGGGCTGGTCCGGCTCGCCGCCGAGGCACTGCTCGACGAAATTGCGCATCGGGTGGGTCAGCATCTCCGCCTCGGTAATGGCTCCGCGCTGGAACATCGCCTCGACGGCCGAGTGATCCCGGGTGCGAGTGACGAGCTCCCCATCACGGAACTGATAGATGCGGGAATCGCCGACATGGCCCCAGCGGGCGATGCCGCGGGAGATGATGCAAAGGGTGGCGGTGGTCCGAGGGCGCTGGTCGATGGGCTTCTTGATGCCGACGCGGACGGTTTCCTCGTGTCCCTGCTCGATGACCTTGCGGATGAAGGAGGCGGCGTCGGCCGCCTTCGGCTTGTCTTCCTTGAAGCCAGCCATGAAGCAGTCGACCGCGGTGGCGGCTGCCAGCTCGCCATCCTCGTGGCCGCCCATGCCATCGCAGACCGTCAGCATGACTTCCTCGTCACTCATCAATACCCCGTGACGGTCCTGGTTGGTTTCCCTGTCGCCAATCAGCGTGACCTCGGCGGTCTCGAAATCCACTTTGCCCCCGGCCTGTCCTGCTCCTGTTCTGTCCGTATAATGCCAGCTTCGCCGCGCCGCGCCCACTGCCGGGTTGCGCGCCAGGCACATGCCGGCTGAAAGGCCCGAGGAGACGCTTGATGATTTACTCGATGACCGGATTCGCCCGCCAGGAAAGCCGTGGTGATTTCGGCCTGCTGACGATGGAAATGCGCTCGGTCAATCACCGTTACCTGGAGATGCAGTTTCGCCTGCCGGAAGAGTTCCGGCCGCTGGAAACGGCAATCCGCGAAAAGGTCACGGCCGCCCTGGGGCGCGGCAAGCTCGATATTTCCCTGCGCTGGGAGCGTGATGCCGGCGAGACCAAGGCGCTGGACGTCAACGAACCGCTGGTCCGCCAGATTCGTGATGTTCACGGCAAGGTGTCGCGGCTGATCGGCACCGAGCAGGAACTGCGCGCCAGCGAAGTACTGCGCTGGCCAGGTGTCATCCAGGAGGCCGACACCGATCTCGAACCGCTGCACGCGGCCGCCCTGGCCTTGCTGGACGATACCCTGGCGGCGCTGAAGGAGGCCCGTGCCGGCGAGGGTGCGCGCATGCGCGAGCTGTTGCTGACACGTCTCGATGGCGTGAGCGGAATTGTCGGCGACGTCCGCCAGCTGATGCCGACGATTCGCGAGCAGCTGCGCGCGAAATTCGAGGCAAAACTGGCCGAGCTGGACGTCCAGCCCGACAACGACCGCCTCGAGCAGGAACTGGTGCTCAATTTCCAGAAGCTCGATGTCGACGAGGAACTCGATCGGCTCGATAGCCATGTCACCGAAATGCGCGATATCCTCGGCCGCGACGAACCTGTTGGCCGACGGCTGGATTTCCTCATGCAGGAGTTCAACCGCGAAGCCAATACACTGGGTTCCAAGTCGCAGGACAAGGCCAGCACCAAGGCGGCCGTGGACCTCAAGGTCCTCATCGAGCAGATGCGCGAGCAGATCCAGAACATAGAGTGAGCATGAACAAGCCAGCCGGAAAACTGTTTGTCATCAGCGCGCCATCGGGTGCAGGCAAGACCAGCCTCGTGAAGGAACTGGTACACGATGACCCGCAGGTCGATTACTCGGTGTCCTACACCACGCGCACGAAGCGGGATGGCGAGGAAGACGGGCGGGATTACTTCTTCGTGTCGCGCCGGGAATTCGAGGCCATGATCGGGCAGGGCGCATTTGTCGAGCATGCCCGGGTCTTCGACAACCACTACGGCACCTCGCGCGAGCATATCGAGGCCAAGCTGGCCGAAGGCAAGCACGTGATCCTGGAAATCGACTGGCAGGGTGCCGAGCAGGTGCGAGCGGCCTGGCCGGAGTGCATCAGCATTTTCATCCTGCCACCGTCGCGGGCCGAGCTGGAGCGTCGCCTGCGCAACCGCGCCACCGATGCGGATGATGTCATTGCCCGGCGCATGGGCGATGCCGAGGCGGAGATGTCGCACTGGAAGGACTTCGACTTCGTGGTGGTCAATGACAACTTTTCCCACGCCCTGAAAGAGTTGCAGCGGATCCTGCGCGGCAAGGGCGAGCAGAGCCGGGTGGACCGGGATGAGCTCAAGCCATTGGTGCGTAACCTGCTGGCAGGCAACAGCGCCGCGTCGGATTGATGCCGTTGACGACGTAAGCCACTGAATTAAGGGAAAAAAACGCGATATTTCTGGCCAAATCCTGCGCAGTTGGGATACACTGATCGGCCGTTTCACCAAAGATCATTGTTGAGGAAGTGCATCCATGGCTCGTGTAACCGTCGAAGACTGCATGCCGCAGGTCGAAAACCTTTTCCAGCTCGTGCTGATCGCCACCAAGCGCGCGCGTCAGCTGTCCAATGGCTCGGAAGCCCATCTCGATTGGGAAAACGACAAGCCGACCGTCGTTGCGCTCCGCGAAATTGCCGAGGGCCACGTCAGCGTCGACATCCTCGATGAATCCGATGACCCGCTGGCTGCCGCTGCCGCTGCCGAAGCCGAAGCTGCTGCTGCCGAAGCCGCTGCTGCCGAAGCTGTCGAAGCAGCCGAGAGCGAAGATGCCAAGCCGGCAGAGGACGAGAGCGGCGTCTGAACCTGGCGGGTCGTCCGGGGCGCTTGCTCGCCCCGGTGACCGCTGGCAACACCCTCTCGCCTCCTTTTCCCCATGAGTTATGCCGCTTCAGTCTTCAATCGCGCTGGCAAGCTGAAGCGCGTGGCCGGTGTCGACCGGCTGCTGTCGCTGGCAGGGGAGTATCTCGACGCCGAGCAGGTCGCCGAAATCGAGCAGGCCTTCGAATTCGGTGCCAAGGCCCACGAGGGCCAGAAGCGCGTTTCCGGTGAACCCTATATCACCCATCCCGTAGCGGTTGCCTCGGTGCTGGCGTCCATGCGCATGGACCGGGCTACCGTCATCGCCGCCATCCTGCATGACGTGCTGGAAGACACGCCCACCGAGCGATCGGAAATCGCGGATCGTTTCGGTGAGGAAGTGGCGCAGCTGGTCGATGGCGTTTCCAAGCTCACCCAGATCAAGTTTCGTTCCAAGGCCGAGGCCCAGGCGGAAAACTTCCGCAAGATGTTGCTGGCCATGGTCAAGGACATCCGCGTCATCCTGGTGAAGCTGTCCGACCGCCTGCACAACATGCGCACGCTGGGCGTCATGCCGCCGCCCAAGCGTCGCCGCATTGCTCGCGAGACGCTGGACATCTATGTCCCCATTGCCAATCGACTCGGCATGAACGATTTCCGCCTGGAGCTCGAAGACCTCGGTTTCCAGGCCATGCACCCGAATCGCTACAAGGTGCTGAAACGGCGGATGAAAAAGGTCCGCAGCTCGCAGAAAGACAATCTCAAGACCATCACCGCCAACCTCGAAGACGCCCTCGGTCGCGACAATATCTACGCCGACGTGCAGGGTCGCGAAAAACACCTCTACAGCGTGTACCGCAAGATGAAGGAGAAATCGCTGTCCTTCAGCGAAGTGCTCGATGTCTACGGTTTCCGCGTCATCGTCGACAAGGTCGACACCTGCTACCGCGTGCTCGGCGTGGTGCATAACGTCTACAAGCCGGTGCCCGGTCGCTTCAAGGATTACATCGCCATTCCCAAGACCAATGGCTACCAGTCCCTGCACACGGTGCTGTTCGGCCCGGGCGGCGTACCGATCGAAGTGCAGATACGCACCTCGGACATGAACAAGATCGCCGAAAAGGGCATTGCCGCCCACTGGCTCTACAAGTCAGGGACCAGTGCCGGCACGTCACCGGAAGTGCGCGCCCGCGAATGGCTGCGCTCGGTGATGGAAATGCAGAAGGGCTCCGGCAACTCCATGGAGTTCCTGGAGAACGTCAAGGTCGACCTGTTTCCGGACGAGGTCTACGTGTTCACGCCGCAAGGCGACATTCGCCGCCTGCCGCGCGGCGCCACCGCTGTCGATTTCGCCTATGCCGTGCATACCGATGTCGGCAACACCTGCGTCGCGGCCAAGATCGATCGGCGCCTTGCGCCCTTGCGCACCCCGCTGGTCAATGGCCAGACGGTGGAAGTCATTACCGCTCCGGGTGGCAAACCGAACCCGACCTGGCTGAACTTCGTCACCACGGCGAAGGCGCGCGCCAACATTCGCCATTACCTCAAGAACCTCCGCGAGGAAGAAGCCATCGAGCTGGGACGGCGCATGCTGGATCGCGCGCTGGAGCTCTTCGGCAAGCGCATCGATGATCTCGAAGCGGCGGACATCGAGAACGTTTTGAAGGACTTCAAGCTCGACGATTTCGATCACTTGCTCGAGTCGATCGGCCTGGGTCATCGTCCCGCGCCGCTGGTGGCGCGACGCTTCGCGACCGATGCCAGCGAACAGCGCGAGGCCGACCAGGGGCCGTTGTCGATCAGCGGCACCGAGGGCATGGTCGTCACTCTCGCTCGCTGCTGTCACCCGATTCCCGGAGATGACATCGTCGGTCACATGTCCACCGGTCGCGGCATCGTCATTCATCGCCTCAATTGTCCGAACATCTCGGTCGACCGGGACAACACCGAGCGCTGGATCGAAGTGCAGTGGGAAAAGGACATCAGTCGCGACTTCACCGTCGAAGTGCGCATCGAGGTCGCCAACCAGCGCGGCGTGCTGGCCACGGTCGCCGCGACCATTGCCGAGCTTGGCTCCAACATCGACCAGGTCAACGTGCAGGAGCGTGATGGCTCGACCTCGGTGATGAATTTCCTCTTTGCAGTGAAGGATCGCCGTCACCTGGCGCAGATCATGCGGCACATTCGCAAGATGCCGCAGGTACTCAAGGTGTCGCGTACCAGAACCTGAGGGAGCGTCGGTCTTTCCGCCAATGCGGCGTTGTGCTTCGTCCTCGAATGCTCATTTACTGGAAGTAAACTCCGCTTCTCGGACGTTCGCGCGCCTTGCCTGGACAAAAACTCCTCGCTCCAGCCATCCACAACGGCAAGAGCAAAAGTCGTTGCGCTCACCGATTCCACAAACGTCGTCGACTCCGGCACAATCAGTCCCATTGGAGAATTCTTTCGGAGACTCGCGATGAGCAGAGAAATCATTTCCACCGACAAGGCGCCGGCAGCGATCGGCACGTATTCGCAGGCGGTGAAGGTCGGCAGCACGGTCTACCTGTCGGGACAGATCCCGCTCGTGCCGGCCAGCATGGAAGTGGTCGAAGGCTTCGAGGAGCAGGTGCGGCAGGTGTTTTCCAACCTGGCGGCGGTGATGGAGGCTGCTGGCGGCACCATGACGAACATCGTCAAGCTGAATATCTATCTCACCGATCTCGGCAACTTTGCCAAGGTCAACGAGATCATGGCCGAGGTGTTCGACGAACCTTACCCGGCGCGCGCGGCAGTCGGCGTGAAGGAGCTTCCGAAGGGTGTGCCAGTTGAAATGGACGCGGTGGCCGAGCTCTGAGCAGCGGGCACTGACATGCAGCAGGGGAGAGACGCCGCCAGCGTGCCGGTGACCGAGCTCCGTGGCGTCGGTCCACAGCTCGCGACCAAGCTCGAAAGGCTGGGCCTGCGCACCCTGCAGGACGTGTTGTTCCACCTGCCTGCCCGTTACGAGGACCGGACGAAAGTCTTCCCGATCGGGTCGATGCTGCCCGGCCAGTCCGGCGTGGTCGAAGCGGAGGTGCAGCTGTCAGAGATTGCGTTTCGCGGCCGGCGCACCTGGATGGTCCGGGTCAGTGACAACACCGGCGCGCTCACCCTGCGCTTTTTCCATTTTTCGAAGCAGCAGACCGATGCCCTGAAGCGTGGCCAGCGGCTGCGCATCTTCGGCGAAGCAAGACGCGGCAAGCAGACGCTCGAAATGGTGCATCCGGAATACCGTCGCATCAGCGACAGCGGCGGTGACCTGGAAGATGCATTGACGCCGGTCTACCCGCTGACCGAAGGCGTGACGCAGGGACGGCTCAGAAGCCTGACCGAACAGGCGCTCGAGTGGTTGCGTCGTGGCAAGGTTTCCCTGCAGGAATTGCTGCCCGCCGACCTGGTTTCCGATGCTTCCTATCCGACACTTTCCTCGGCGATCCAGTACGTGCACCGCCCGCCCGGTGATGCGGATGCCAATGCCCTGGTTGCGCGATCACACCCCGCACAGAGACGCCTGGCCTTCGAAGAACTGCTGGCACACAACCTGTCGTTGCGCGAACTGCGTCGCGACGCCGACAAGGATCGTGCCCAGCCCTTGAACATCGGCAATGACCTGGTCGACAGGTTTCTGCAGTCACTTCCGTTCGAACTGACCGGTGCGCAACAGCGCGTCACCGGGGAGATCGGGGTCGACCTGCTGCGCGAGCAGGCGATGATGCGACTGGTGCAGGGCGATGTCGGTTCCGGCAAGACCGTGGTTGCCGCGCTGGCTGCGCTGGCGGCCGTGGCTGCGAACAAGCAGGCGGCGGTGATGGCGCCGACCGAACTGCTGGCCGAGCAGCACTACCGCAATTTCGATGAATGGCTGGCGCCGCTCGGCATTCGCGTCGCCTGGTTGTCGGGCAAGCTGACCGCGGCGAAACGCCGTGAGCAACTGGCACTGGTCGAAAGCGGTACCGCGCAGGTGGTGGTTGGCACGCATGCGCTGTTCCAGGAGGCCGTGGTGTTCGATTCGCTGTCACTGGTGATCATCGACGAGCAACATCGCTTCGGTGTGCACCAGCGATTGGCATTGCGCGAGAAAGGCGCGGCCGAGGGAATGGCGCCGCACCAGCTGATCATGACCGCCACGCCGATTCCCCGCACGCTCGCGATGACGGCCTATGCCGATCTCGACACATCGATCATCGACGAACTCCCGCCAGGTCGGACGCCGGTGAAAACTGTCGTCATCCCGGACAGCCGTCGCAGTGATGTGGTGCAACGGGTGGCTGCTGCCTGTGAAGAAGGGCGGCAAGTCTACTGGGTGTGCCCGCTGGTCGAGGAGAGCGAGCTGTTGCAGTTCGAGGCCGCAGAAGCGACCTTCGAAGCGCTGACCGAAGCCTTGTCCGACCAGCGCGTCGGGCTGGTGCATGGCCGCATGAAGCCGGCGGAGAAGGAAGCAGTGATGCGCGATTTCAAGCAGGCAAAGCTCGACCTGCTGGTCGCCACGACCGTGATAGAAGTCGGCGTCGACGTGCCAAATGCCAGCCTGATGGTGATCGAAAATGCGGAGCGCATGGGCCTGGCGCAACTCCACCAGTTACGCGGCCGCGTCGGGCGTGGCACGGCTGAATCGTCCTGCGTGCTGATGTACAAGGCGCCGCTGTCGCAAACTGCCAAGCGCCGCTTGCATGTCATGCGCGAGAGCAATGACGGTTTTGTCATTGCACAGGAAGACCTCGAATTGCGCGGACCGGGTGAAGTGCTCGGCACCCGCCAGACGGGCCTGGCCGAACTGCGCATGGCTGACCTGGTGCGCGATGGAGAAATGCTGCCTGCCGTGCAGCGCATTGCCGAGCGCCTGCTGGACCAGCACCCGGAAGCGGTGGGACCGATCATTGCGCGCTGGCTGGGTGATGCCGGTCGTTACGTGAATGCCTGAGGGTGATCGTGCGGACGATTCGGTGCAGAATGCGGCACACCAAGCCGGCCTGTCACCGAGGAAGATGGATTGATGCACTGGCACGTTCCGGACAACGATGAACTGACAAGCAGGGAGTCCGACTGGCTGCTCGAGCCGGGCTCGCTGACCGCGCGTATCCGCGAGCGCTGCGGCGACGGCTTCCATCTCGATGTGCTGCGCGAGGCGCCGGCCGGAGCCGACGAGCTCGCCGATTGCTGGCCCGGGGACACGCCCGCGCGCTTGCGCGAAGTGACCCTGAACTGCCATGACACGGCCATGATCTTTGCTCGCACCCTGATTCCCGATCCGGCCATGGCCAAGGATGGCTGGCTGGCCGAGCTGGGAACGAAACCG
>JAWWBS010000064.1 GCA_033720895.1 Gammaproteobacteria bacterium | reverse complement strand
TACCGAAAGCACCTGGAACCGGTCAATGAAGCTCGCACCCGGAACCTCGACCGGCTCGAGGCCGACCAGTCGCCCCTGTCGGTTGAAGCCATTGTCCGCGCCTTTGTCGAACCCCTGGTCACGCAAGCCAATGATGGCTCCGACGGCGCCGTCTTTACCCGCTTGCTGGCCCAGTCGATGCACGAGGCCGCCGGCTACGTCGAGCGCTTCTATGCTCGCGAGAACGACGAAGTCCTGCGTCGCTACCGCCACGCCATGCAGGCGGCCATTCCGAGCCTGAGCTCGGAAGAAATCTGCTGGCGACTGAATTTCATGTGCGGCACCCTGCACAACGCCTTCCTCGATGCCGGTTTGTTGAAACTGATGGATGAAGGCAGGCAGCCGCGTCCGCAAGCGACCCTGGAACAGCTGATTCCGTTCCTGGTTGCCGGACTCAAGGCGCCGGGGCAGACCGAGCTCGATACGAACAGCGCGCAGGCGGCATCCTGAACCAGGGTCCATCGCGGCACGACATCATTTCGTTTTTTTTCATTGCACCAATTTGAATCTGGGAGACCTCTTGCATGGCTAACAACTGGGAGATCAAGCGCGACGACAACGGCCTAGCCTGGCTGATTTTCGATAAGGAAGGCGCCAGCACCAACGTCCTGTCCGGCGATGTCATGGTCGAGCTGGACGAAAAGCTGCAGAGCCTCGAGGATCATCCGCCCAAGGGGCTGGTGGTGAAATCCGCCAAGAAGAACGGCTTTGTCGCCGGCGCCGACATCAAGGAATTCACGGGCCTGGAAAGTTCGGCCCAGGCCTTCGACCTCATTCGTCGTGGTCAGCTGGTACTCGAGCGCCTCGAGAACCTGCCCTTCCCGACCGTCGCAGCAGTGCATGGCTTTGCCCTGGGTGGCGGCCTGGAACTTGCGCTGGCCTGTGATCACATCATTGCTGCCGATGCCGACAACACCAGCCTGGGCCTGCCCGAAGTCAACCTCGGCATCCATCCCGGCTTTGGCGGCACGGTGCGTTCCATCCTGCGCTGCGGCGTCATGCCGGCCATGGAAATGATGCTGGCCGGACGCCCGGTGCGCATCAAGAAAGCCAAGGCCATCGGCCTGGTCGACAAGGCTGTCCCTGCCGACACCCTGGATGAAGCGGCTGCAAAATTCGCCCTGAACCCGGCACCGAAGGTCAAGGCGCCGCTGGGCCAGCGCTTGCTGAACCTGCCGGGCATCCGCGGCCTGTTTGCCAAGGTGCTGGTCAAGCAGGTGGCGGGCAAGGCGAAGAAGGCACACTACCCCGCGCCCTACGCCATCATCGATCTCTGGAAGGATCACATCGGCGACCCGGCAGCCATGTACCTGGCTGAAGCAAATTCCATCGCCGAACTGATGACCGGCGAAACCGCTCGCAACCTGGTGCGCGTGTTCCTGCTGCAGGATCGCCTCAAGGGACTGGGCAACAAGAAGGATTTCGACGTCAAGCACGTGCACGTGGTCGGTGCCGGCACCATGGGTGGCGACATCGCGGCCTGGTGTGCCTACAAGGGCCTCAAGGTCACCTTGCAGGACCGGGAAGAGAAGTACATCGAGCCGGCGATGAAGCGCGCACGCAAGCTGTACGAGAAAAAGTACCGTGGCAAGGAAGACCAGGTCCATGCTGCGATGGAACGCCTGCAGATGGACGTGGCCGGTGACGGCGCGAAGGATGCCGACCTGGTCATTGAAGCGATCTTCGAAAACGTCGAAGCCAAGCAGTCGCTCTACAAGGACCTGAAGACCAGGATGAAGGACGGTGCCATCCTGGCCACCAACACGTCCAGCATTCGCCTCGAGACCCTGGCCACCGTACTGGACAATCCGGGCGAACTGGTCGGCCTGCACTTCTTCAATCCGGTTGCCAAGATGCCGCTGGTCGAGGTCATTCACACCGACGACACCGACGACGGAATCATCAAGAAGGCCCTGGCGTTCAGCCGCCATATCGACCGCCTGCCGGTACCGTGCAAGTCCTCGCCGGGCTTCCTGGTCAACCGCATCCTGATGCCATACCTGATGCAGGCCATGCAGCTGGCCGAGGAAGGTGTCGCCATGGAAGCGATCGACAAGGCTGCCAAGGATTACGGCATGCCGATGGGCCCGGTCGAACTGGCCGATACGGTCGGCCTGGATGTCTGCCTGTCCGTGGCCGGCGTGTTCGAGCGCGAGCTGGGTGCCACGATCCCGCAGCGCCTCAAGGACATGGTCGAGGCCGGGACCCTGGGTCGCAAGTCCGGGTCGGGCTTCTATACCTATGGCGAAGACGGCAAGCCCGAAAAGGATCGCAGCAAGGCTTCCACTGGCCCGAGCGACCTGCAGGACCGCCTGATCTTCCCGATGCTGAACGAAGCCGTGGCCGTGCTGCGCGAAGGCGTGGTCGAAGATGCCGAGCTGCTGGATGGTGGCGTGATCTTCGGCACCGGCTTTGCACCGTTCCGCGGTGGTCCGATCAATGCGATCAAGGCCGGTGGCCAGGACAAGATGAAGGCCCGCCAGGAAGCCTTGCACGAGCGCTATGGCGACGCCTACAAGCCCGACGCTGGCTGGTCCAGCCTCAGCCTCTGAGTGATTAGCAAGGAACCTGACATGTACAGAGAACAGCCGCCCGAGGATCGCGAAGCCACGATTCGTACCATGGCCATGCCGGCGGATACCAATGGCCTCGGCGACATCTTCGGCGGCTGGCTCATGTCGCATGCCGACATCGCGGGTGCCGTACTGGCCTTCCGCCGGGCCAGCGGCCGCGTGGTCACCATCGCCGTCAACGAGTTCGCCTTCCTGCGACCGGTATTCGTGGGTGACGTGGTGAGCTTCTACACGGACATCAACAAGGTGGGCAACAGCTCGATCACGGTGGATATCACCATGTTCTCGGCCCGGACCACGGATGGCCGGGAGGAGCACGTTCGCGTCGCCACGGCGCAGATTACCTACGTCCATATCGGAGCCGACCGCCAACCTCGCGCGGTCCCGAAAAAAGGCTGAGCTGCCGGCGGGCAGCGCGGCCCGGGAACCCCGGTTTCTAGGCCAAAAGGCGCCCCAAAATCATGGTCTTGCAGCCTGAATCTATGTGATAGACTTACCCTAGCCGGCGGCGCCGGCTGGGGCACTGGACGCAATCACGCACGACGGGCAGAAGAATGACCAAGAAGGTTGACCGCGAGTTTCTCAAGACACTTACCCCGCTGAACGGCCTGAAACCTGAGAACCAGGTGGATATCGCCAACAAGACCGAGATCCAGGAACTGGGTGCGGGTCGCTACCTGTTCAAGGAAGGCGACGCCGACGACCGGACCATCTACGTCGTCAAGGGTGAAGTCGAAATCCGCAAGGGCGATAACGTCGTCAAGACCGTCAAGGCGGGCACTCCCGAGGCCAAGCACCCCGTGGCCCCGCAGAATCCACGCCAGTTCAGCGTGCGCGCCGGGAATGACATCGAATACATCGCTGTCGACAGCAACCTGCTCGATATCATGCTGACCTGGGACCAGACTGGCTCCTTCGAAGTGGGCGAGCTGGAGACCGAGGAAGAGGATGGCGACGACTGGATGGCGACCATCCTGCAGACCAAGGCCTTCCACAAGATCCCGCCCGCCAACATCCAGGCGATGTTCATGCGCATGCAGCCGGTAACCAAGAGCGCCGGCGAAACCGTGATCAAGCAGGGCGAGGAAGGCGACTATTTCTACATCATCACCCAGGGCAACTGCGTGGTGACGCGCGAAATGCCGAACGGCAAGGCCATCAAGCTGGCCGAGCTCACTGTCGGCGACTCCTTTGGCGAAGAAGCACTGATTTCCGACGCCAAGCGCAATGCCACCATCACCATGACCACCAACGGCCAGCTGATGCGCCTGGGCAAGGAAGACTTCACCGTCCTGCTCAACGAACCGATGCTGAACTGGGTCAGTGGCGACGAGGCCAAGGACATGGTCAGCAAGGGCGCCAAGTGGCTGGACGTGCGCCTGCCGACCGAGCACGAGAATTTCGAAGAGAAGGACAAGGCGGTCAACATCCCGCTGTACTTCATTCGCATCAAGCTGAAGGACCTGGATGAAAGCACACCTTATGTCGTGGTCTGCGATACCGGCCGACGTTCCTCGGCAGCGGCCTACATCCTGTCCGAGCGTGGTTTCCAGGTTGCCGTACTGAAGGACGGCCTGCACTCCCTCACTGCCTGACGACGCGACGAAGGTTCCGAGAAAAGCGCCCTGCCGGGCGCTTTTTTAATGCCTGGCGAAAATTCCCCTGTGCGCACAGGGACTTGGCGACGCTCGGCAGCGCTTTTTCATGAGACCATCTCGCCAGCGGCACTGGTCAATCCTTGCCCAACTTGAACAATCGTTTGAATCCGGTAGGGTGTATACAAGAATTCTTGCAATTCAATCGCTTACAGAACCCGCTAGCCAGCTCTGGCAGGCATGACGACAGAGCCTGTGCCAGCTACGCCCTGTTAAGGAAGCCGCATGCCCATCTCGTCCGTCAACCGTCCCGATACCCTTCGCCAGCGCTTGTCCGAACATGGACTATATCGCCCGTTGGACGGCCATGCTCACTGCGGTGTCGGCGCCATAGTCTCGCTGGATGGCAGCGCCTCGCATGCGAACGTGGACGACGCCCTCACCCTGCTCGCCAATCTTGACCACCGCGGCGCGCGAGGCGCCGAGGACAACACCGGGGACGGGGCTGGCATCCTGTTGCAGGTCGCCGACGCCTTCTTTCGCCGCGAAGTGCCCGAGCTCGAAGGGGTCGAGCGTTTCGCCGTCGGCCAGCTGTTCCTGTCGCCGGACAAGTCCATCCGGCAAGACATCGTCAAGCGTATCGAAGACCTTGTCGCGGACGAACAGTTGCGCATTCTTGCATGGCGAGAGGTTCCGACACGCAACGACGGACTGGGCAATACGGCGCTCGAATCGGAGCCGGTCGTCGTCCAGCTGCTGGTGGCCTGCGAGGAGAAGCAGGACAGTGACCGGGAGTTCGACGACAGGATCTACCTGCTGCGTCGCCTGCTGGAAAAGGAAGCGGAAGCCCGTCGCATTGCCGGCGAGGAGTTCAACGTCTGCTCCCTTCACCGGCGCCTGATCGTCTACAAGGGCCTGCTGACCTGCGCCCAGTTGCGCAGCTATTACCCCGACCTTGGCGATCCCGACATGAAAACGGGACTGGCCATGGTGCATGCGCGATTCTCCACCAACACCCTGGGAGCCTGGTGGCTGGCACAACCCTTCCAGCACTGCGTGCACAACGGAGAGTTCAATACCGCACGAGGCAATCGCAACTGGCTGAAGGCCCGAGAAGCCGTGCTGGCACATCCGCGCTATGGCGAGAACATCGAAAAGCTCAAACCCCTGCTGAACGACAATGCCGGCGACAGTGACTCGGCGAGCTTTGACCGGCTGTTCGGACTGCTGCTGAACGCGGGCCGCTCCCTGCCCCACGTGTTGCGCATGATGATCCCGGCTGCCTGGCGCAAGGATCCCGATATCGAGCCGAGCCGCGCTGCCTTCTATGACTTCCATTCCACGCTGATGGAACCCTGGGATGGTCCGGCGCTGGTGGTGGGAACCGACGGCGAGAACGTGTCGGCTGTCCTCGATAGAAACGGCCTGCGTCCCTGCCGCTGGACCGAAACCACCGACGGCCGGCTCGTCATTGCGAGCGAGACCGGCGCGCTGGGCCTGCCGCCGGAAAAAGTCGCACACCGGGATCGCATTGCGCCCGGTGGCATGCTGATGGCCGACACTGGCAGCGGCGAAATACTCGACGATGACGACATTTTCAGTCGGCTGTGCGACCCCCACTACGCGGCCTGGCTGGCAGGTAACCGCCTGCAGATGGACGACCTCATCCATCACACACGCCGCGAAAAGACGGCTGATCCCGATGACGACTGGCTGGAAGAACGCCAGCGCGCCTTTGGTTACACCGAAGAAGGCCTGCGCTACCTCATGCTGCCGATGGCAGAGGAAGGCATCGACCCGGTCGGGGCGATGGGAAGCGATACGCCGCCAACCGCCTTGTCGGCACAATCGAAATCGCTGTTCGGTTATTTCTCGCAGGCGTTTGCCCAGGTATCCAATCCGCCCATCGATCACATTCGCGAATCACTGGTCACTTCGCTTTACGTGCACCTCGGGCACCAGCGCAACCTGCTTGACGAATCCGAATCGCATTGCCGCCAGTTGTTGCTCAAGTCACCGGTACTGAACCGACATGGGTTCCGCATCGTCAGCGAGCTGAAGGCCGAAGGCCTGTCCAGCCAGGTCATCGACATCACCCTGCCTGCTGACCAGGCACTCGACGAAGGATTGCAGGAGCTGCGCAATGCCGCGGCCAGGACCATTGAAGCCGGCGCAGACATCCTGATTCTCAGCGACCGAAACACCAGCAGGTCCAGGAAAGCCATACCCAGCCTGCTGGCAACCAGCGCCGTTCATCATCACCTGATTCGCCAGGGCCTGCGCAATCGTGTCGGGCTGGTTGTCGATACCGGCGAGTTGCAGGTGGTGCATCACCTTTGTGCCCTGCTCGGCTATGGTGCCGACGCCGTGCATCCCTGGCTTGCACTGGAAACCGTTGCCCATCCCTTCATGCAGCAGAAAAGCGGCGCCGACGAGAACGAAGCCCGCATGGCCAGGGCAAACTTCTGCGCTGCACTGGAAAGCGGCTTGCTGAAGGTGATGGCCAAGATGGGCATTACCTCGGTCGAGGCGTACAAGGGCGCGCAGATTTTCGAGACGCTGGGTCTCGACCAGGGCTTTGTCGACGAGTTCTTCACCGGCACGCCCGCCAGCATCGGTGGTGTCGGGCTGCAGACATTTGCCGATGAACTTGATGAGCGACACAAGGCGGCCTTCATGCCGCGCCCCGACGGCAGCGCTGCCCTTCCCGAGGGCGGCGACTACTACTGGCGGCGCGACGGCGAGCTGCACCAGTGGAATCCGCTGACCATAGCCAACCTGCAACAGGCCGTGCGCAATGACGATGCCGAGGCCTATCGCGCCTACGCCGATTTCATCAACAAGCAAAGCGGTCGCCTGCAGACCTTGAGCGGCCTGCTCGACTTCGATACCGCCAAGCGACAGTCCATACCGATCGACGAAGTCGAACCGGTGGAGGACATCATGCGCCGCTTCTCGACAGGCTCGATGTCCTTCGGCTCGCTCAGCCAGGAAGCCCACGAGGCGCTGGCTGTCGCGATGAATCGCATCGGTGGCAAGTCGGGCACCGGCGAAGGGGGTGAGCAGGTCGAGCGTTTCGGCACCGAACGTGAATGCAGCATGAAGCAGGTCGCATCGGGGCGTTTCGGCGTGACGCTGGAGTACCTCAATCGCGCACAGCAGATCGAGATCAAGATGGCGCAGGGTGCAAAGCCGGGCGAAGGCGGCGAGCTTCCCGGTGGCAAGGTCGACGAAGGGATTGCCAAGGTCCGCTTCACGGTGCCGGGCGTCGGCCTGATTTCACCGCCGCCGCATCACGACATCTATTCCATCGAGGATCTCGCCCAGCTCATCCACGATCTCAAGTGTGTTGCACCGCAAGCCGAGATCCACGTCAAGCTGGTTGCCAAGGCCGGGGTCGGTACCATTGCAGCCGGTGTCGCCAAGGCCAAGGCAGACGCCATCCTGATCTCCGGCGACTCGGGTGGCACGGGCGCGGCCAAGAAGACGTCCATCAAGCATGCCGGCTCGCCCTGGGAGCTCGGGCTGGCCGAAACCCAGCAGGTACTCGTTGCCAGCCGCTTGCGATCACGCATCACCCTGCGCGCCGATGGAGGCTTCAAGACCGGTCGCGACGTCGCCATTGCGGCCTTGCTGGGCGCCGAGGAGTACGGTTTCGGAACCGCACCGCTCGTGACACTGGGTTGCATCATGTTGCGCAAGTGTCACTGCAATACATGCTCGGTCGGCGTTGCCACGCAGGACAAGGAATTGCGCGCTCGCTTTGCGGGCAAACCCGAGCACATCATCAGTTACATGCGTTTCGTCGCGGAGGAAGTTCGCGAGATCATGGCCATGCTCGGCATTCGCCGACTGGAAGACATGATCGGCCATCCCGAGTACCTGCGGGCGGCCGAGCTGGAACACCCGAAGGGCATTCGCCTGGATCTTTCGAAACTGCTGGCTGCACCCGCCGAAACCGAGGCAGGACGAATTCGACAACAGGGTCAGGACCACAAGCTGGAGAAGCAGCTCGACAACCGGTTCTGGGACGAAACGGAAAGAGCCGTTCGCTCCGGAGAATCCGTGGTCATTCGTTCCGCCATCAGCAACATCGATCGCGCGGCAGGCACCCTGCTGTCCGCACGCCTGCAACAGGCCGTGCTCGCAGACGACCCGTCACGAGTTCGCGATGGCCAGGTGCGCCTCGACCTCGAAGGTCCGGCGGGCCAGAGTCTCGGCGCCTTCCTCGCTCACGGCATCACGCTGGACCTCGAGGGTGAAGCGAACGACTACGTCGCAAAGGGCCTGTCCGGCGGGCGCATCATCGTGCACCCCTATCATCGTGCGCAGTATCCCGCCGCCGAGAACATCCTTGTCGGCAACACCTGCCTGTACGGTGCAACCTCCGGCGAGCTCTACATCAATGGCCTCGCCGGCGAACGTTTTGCCGTGCGAAACTCCGGTGCCATTGCCGTCGTCGAAGGTGTTGGCGACCATGGCTGCGAATACATGACCGGAGGCACCGTGCTGGTCCTTGGGTCGGTGGGCAGGAATTTTGCTGCGGGCATGAGCGGCGGCGTGGCCTACGTCCACATGCCGCAGGACAAGCTGGACCGCTACCTCAACAAGGAACGCGTGCACATGGAGAGTTGCGATACCGAACGCGACCGCCGCATGCTGCACCGGCTGTTGAAGAATCATCATTACTACACCGGCAGCCAGCATGCGCGCGCGATGCTCGACAACTGGCCGCGCTGCATCAAGCAGTTCATAAAGATCATTCCGGAAGCCTATGCCCGCGCGGTCGACCGGTTCGCGGCACAGGGCGAAGACATCCTTACACCGTTGCCACCGAAAGCGAGCGAAGTGCATCCGCAACGCGGTCCTGCAATCGAAAGCGTCCCGGCCGACAAGGAGCCAGCAGAATGACCGAGAAGCATCCCGACGGCTATCGACGCCAGGCTCGCGAACCGATCCCCTCGCGCGATCCCGCCGAGCGTCGCCATGACCATGCCGAGATCTATTCGCCGGAGTGGAGCGAGGAGCAGCTGCAAGCACAGGGTGAACGCTGCATGGATTGTGGCATCCCTGCATGCATGGCCGGCTGTCCGCTGGGCAACCGGATCCCGGAGTGGAACGACCTGGTCTCGAACGCCGACTGGCGGACCGCGCTGGAGCGGCTGCATGCGACCAACAACTTTCCGGAATTTACCGGTTACACCTGCCCTGCCCCTTGCGAACCGGCATGCACCCTGGCGATCACCAAGGAAGCCGTCACCATCAAGAGCATTGAACGCGCCATTGTCGACAAGGGCTGGGAAGAAGGCTGGATCAAGCCGCGAGCTCCCGGGCATCGCAGCGGTAAGCGCGTTGCAATTGTTGGCAGCGGTCCTGCCGGGCTCGCAGCAGCGCAACAGCTGAATCGTGTCGGCCATGAGGTCATTGTCTACGAGCGCGACGAACTTGCCGGCGGCCTGATGATGTTCGGTATTCCCGATTTCAAGTTTGCCAAGCACCGCGTCGAGAAACGCATCAAGCAGCTCGAGGCCGAGGGCATCGAGTTCCGCACCGGTGTGACCATTGGCGAGGATATCGGCCTGCATGAACTCGAGGCGGAGCATGATGCCGTGTTGCTGGCGATCGGCGCGCAACAGCACCGTGACGTGCTGATCGACGGCCGCAATCTCGATGGCGTGGTATTCGGGATGGATTACCTGACGCAGGAAAACCGCCGCCAGAACGGACTGGCTATCGAAGGACGGGAGATCTCGGCAGCCGGCAAATCGGTGGTCGTGCTAGGTGGTGGCGATACCGGCGCCGACTGTGTCGCGACTGCACATCGCCAGGGGGCGAAGGAAGTGCGCCAGTTTTCGATCAATCCCGAACTGCCGGTCGAGCGCCCGGCCGACAACCCGTGGCCGGAATATCCACGCACTCGCGAGCCGTCCTATGCGCTGGCAGAAGGCGGCGAGGCAAAATTCAGCCTTGATACCATCGCCTTCGAGGACAGCGACGGCGATGGTTGCGTGAATAACGTGCTGGCCGAGAAAGTGGAATGGATTCGCGAGAACGGGCGGCGTGTCGACAAGACGGTCATCGAGCCGGACCTTCGCATACCTGCCGATCTTGTCCTGATTGCCATCGGATTTTCCGGCGCACAGACCGGACCGTTCGAGAACACCGACCTGGAGATCGATCCCAGTGGTCGCATTGCAGTGAACGACCGCATGCAGACCAATCATGAAAAGGTGTTCTGTGCCGGGGATGCCGGTCGAGGTGCCTCGCTCGTCGTCTGGGCGATCGCTGCCGGGCGCGAGGTTGCCCGTGAAATCGACAGCTACCTGATGGGCAACTCGACCCTGCCGGCATCGTTGCGGACAGCCAATGCGCCGCTCGGTGCGCGCGACGTGGACCTCTGAGCAACGCCGCTCATTGCATGCCGAAGAAAGCGAGGCCGTTGCTGCGGGTCTGCTCCGCAATGCGTTCCACCGGTTCGCTGCGTACTTCCGCCAGGCAGGCAGCCACCTCCGTTACCCAGGCCGGCTGGTTTTCCTTGCCACGGTGCGGCACGGGCGCGAGATACGGTGCATCGGTCTCGACCAGGATGCGGTCCAGCGGCACGTAAGCAGCAACCTCGCGCAGGGCGCTCGCATTCCTGAACGTCACGATGCCCGAGAAACTGATGTAGAACCCGAGATCCAGGGCCTGGCGCGCAAAGTCCAGCGTCTCGGTAAAGCAGTGAATCACACCGCCGCAATCCCGAGCTCCACTCTCTTCGAGGATCGACAGGGTATCCGCCCCGGCCTCGCGGGTGTGAATGATCAGGGGCTTGTCGATGTCTCGCGCAACTTCCACATGGCTGCGCAGTCGCTGGCGCTGGATATCCTGCGGAACGGTTTCGTAGTGGTAATCGAGACCGGTTTCACCGACCGCGACGACACGTTCATTGCCGGCGATGGCTCGCAATTGCTCGGCGTCCGGTTCTTCATCGGCGGTGTGCAGTGGATGCAGGCCAGCGGTATTGCGGATCCAGTCGTGACCTTCGGTCAGGTCCAGGAGGGACTTGCTCTGCTCCAGTTCGACACCCACGCAGACCAGCCTGTCGACACCGGCATCCTGCGCGGCCGCGATGACAGCATCGATGGTGCCGCTCTGCTTGACCGGCTCGAGCATGTCCAGGTGGCAGTGGGTATCAAAGAACTTCATGTGAACCTCGGCAATCGGAAATGAAAAAGCCCGGCGTGCAGCACGTCGGGCTCGCGTTCGAAAAGGGAGTCGACTTACATCGTATGGGTCGGACG
>JAWWBS010000063.1 GCA_033720895.1 Gammaproteobacteria bacterium | reverse complement strand
GACATGACCGGCACGGTTGTCGAAGACACCGCCTGGGCCCGGACGCGCGACCTCAGTCGCCGGTGTTACCGGCAGTCGCTGCCGCCAGGCACGCCGGTCGAAAAGGCGGGCGAGAGCGGACCGCCGGTCGGGGAGGGCCGCGAGAATTTCACCGTATTGCGTGCCCACCTGCAGCATATCGACTGGCTGTTCCTGAGCATCGCAGGTCACCAGCGAGCCGAATTCATTCGCGAGGAGAGCGGCTGGCGCGGCCGCTGGCTGGCGCCGTGAGCACATGTGGCGGTGATTCAGGGAAGGTCTTTGCGGACATCGAGCAGGCCGTGCTGGCCTTGCGTCCCGGCGAAGTCACAAGCTACGGATGTATCGCCCGCCGGGCGGGCTGGCCAGGCCGGGCGCGTTACGTAAGCCGGGTATTGCGAGAATCCACGCTCGACCTGCCGTGGCATCGCGTGGTGCGTGCTGACGGCCGGATTGCCTTTCCGCAAGGTTCACAGTCTTTCCATAATCAGGTGCAACGCCTGGAGGCGGAGGGCATCTCAGTTACAAAGGGCCGCGTTTCCATTGGGAAAATCGCAGATTCGGAACGAGACCTGGACCGATTGCTGTGGGCTCCACCGGAAGACGAAGCCGCCGAGGGCGATTCGTGAAGCTGTCATCGGCAGGCCGCTGTAGCTAGACTCGGTGAAACGCCGGATTCAACGGTTACTCCCGCGGCACGCAGGTGCCTTCGGGGCATTAATGGAGAGGTAAGCAACATGAACAACGACATCGCAAACCAGAACCACTGGCTGAAGCTCGTCCTGGTGGTTTTCATCGGCCTTGGCATGGCCGCCTGCTCCAACAAGACGCGGGTCGAGAGCGATCTCGGCATCGAGGATGCCCCCGATTGGGTGAACGAAGGATCCCAGGCACTGGATTCCGATGATGGCCGCCTGATCCATGGCATCGGCATGGCGCCGAAAATGGGCGACTTCTCCTTGCAGAAGAGCACGGCCGACGATCGCGCCAGGACCGAGGTCGCCCGCGTGCTGTCGTCCTACATGGATGTCGTTTCGCAGGATTACCTGGCGTCTGCCGGGCTGGGCGAGGGCAGCGTCAACGAGCAGGTGATTACCCGCGAGATCAAGAACATCACCAACATCCGGCTGGTGGGTGCTCGCAACATCGGGCGCTGGACCAATGAGAAGAATGGCGACATCTGGAGCATCTTCGAGCTGGAGCTGGACAAGGTGAAAGGGCTGGTCGCCAGGGCCGAGAACATGGACCCGGCGTTCAAGGAATATTTCGAAAAGAACGGTGAAACCCTGTTTGACCGTTTCGTAGAGGAGAAATGAGATGCGCAGGATTGGCACTCTGATGGCGGTTGTGT
This sequence comes from Gammaproteobacteria bacterium, assembly GCA_033720895.1. NCBI lineage: Bacteria > Pseudomonadati > Pseudomonadota > Gammaproteobacteria > Gammaproteobacteria bacterium. The sequence goes on along the minus strand of JAWWBS010000063.1, from coordinate 10,889 downwards.
TGTCGGCCACGTTGCTGGCTGCATGTGGTTCCACGCCCAAAGTACAGCGCATCGATACCGAATCGGTGACGGACCTCAGCGGCAAGTGGAACGACACCGATTCGCGTCTTGTCTCGCAGGAGATGATTGCGGACGTGCTGTCGCGACCGTGGATCGAGGAACACCGACGCACCGAAGGCAACAAGCCCACGATCATTGTCGGTTCGATTCGCAACCTGAGTCACGAGCACATCAACGTGCAGACCTTCGTTGCCGACATGGAGCGCGAGCTGATCAATTCGGGTCGTGTCGATTTTGTCGCGTCCTCGACCGAGCGCACGGGCGTTCGTGAAGAGCGCCTCGACCAGGATCTCAACTCCAGGGAAGACACGCGCAATGCCATGGGGCAGGAAATCGGTGCGGACTACATGCTGACTGGCACGATCAACACCATTGTTGATGCCGAGGGCCGCCGCCAGGTGACGTACTACCAGGTGGACCTGACGCTGATCAGCATGAAGGACAATCGCAAGGTCTGGATCGGCCAGAAGAAGATCAAGAAGGACATCCAGCGATCCAGCTATCGACCGTGACGATTGACCGGCCGTCTCGATTCGACGGCCGGCAGTCCTCGACCAGGAGCAAGCAGTGCGGGGGATGACGAGTTCAGTTGCTGGCGGCCTGAGGCTGCTGGTGGCAGGCACGTTGATGCTGATCACGACGGCATGCGTGACCTATGGCCACCAGTTGGCGTCAGTCGACAACGCCTTGCAGCAGGGCAATGTATCCGGCGCGCTGCAACTGCTTGATGCGCTGGGGGCCAGTCGACGCAACGAGGTCCTGTATCTGGTGAACAAGGGTGCCATTCTGAGAATGCAGGGAGACATCGAGGGAAGCATCGCGGCTTTCGAGGCTGCCAAACCCTTGATGCGCTTCCAGGAGGCGACCTCCATTTCCGAGACCCTCGGCGAGCTTTCCGTGGTCGAAGGTTCGGATGCCTACCAGCCGCGTCCCTTCGAGCAGCTTCACATGCGGGCCATGCAGGCGCTCAATTTCCTGGAAACGGGCGATGTCGAGAGCGCCCGCGTCGAAGCCTTGCAGATCGATGCCTTTCTCGAGCGGGCATTCGATGGCGCCGCGCCCCAGGGTGGCGATGCCTTTCCCTTGTACCTGTCCGGGCTGATTTTCGAAGCCAATGGCGAACCCGACGCCGCGCTGGTTTCCTATCGCAAGGCCTATCGGGCCTACCAGCGACAACCGGGTCCGGCCCTGATGCCCCGGGATCTCGGTGAACGGCTGGTTTACCTGGCGGACAGGTTGGGCCTGGATTCCGAGCGAGACGAGTACGCCAGGGCGTTTCCGTCCGTGTCGCTCGCCGATGTGCCGGACAGCAGGCAGCGGCAACTGCTGGTCGTCGTTGGTGCCGGGCTGGTGCCGCGTCGCGTCGAAGTGTCACAGGTCCAGCAGGACCAGTTGTCCGGCAAGATCTATCGCTTGTCCTTGCCCCGGTTGGTCAGTCGCACTTCACGGGTGGCGCAGGTCACGGCGCAGTTTGCAGGCGAGGCTGGCATCGCCGGTGAACGCGTTTCCATGCTGGAGCCTGTTGCCCGCGCGACGCTGGAAGATGAGATGCCAGGGCTGATTGCCCGCGCGATTGCCCGCAACGTCGTGAAGAATGCAGCAGCCAACCAGGCAGGCAAGGAGAGCGAAGGCCTCGAGCTGTTCGTGAATTTCGTGTCCGCGGTTGTCGAGAACGCAGACGTGCGCAGCTGGAGTACCTTGCCGGGCGAGCAATTCCTTTTGAGGGTGCCCTTGCCCGACGATGTCGGCGACGTGACCGTTTCGCTGCAGGACCGTTTCGGAGTACCGCTTTTCCAGGAGACTTTCGATGTCAGCTCGCTGGCAGAGAATCGAACCGCATTTCGCAGCCTCTACTGGCTGCAACGCTAATCGCAAGTAGCTGAGGATTTGATCATGAAGACAGCAAGCAGAATTATCTTTACCGGTGCTCTCGGATTCGTTCTTGCCGCCTGCGCGGGCGGTGATACGCGACCGGCAGCCCCGGACTGGCTGGATGGCTCGGCAGCGGATTACCCCGCCAGCAGCTACCTGACCGGTATCGGTTCCGGCGACACCCGCGATGCTGCGCGCGATCGCGCGCGAGCCGACCTGGCAAAGACCTTCCGGGTGAAGATCGACGAGTCGGCATCGGATGTCCGCAACTTCAGCCGCGGCGCCGATGGCGACAGCTATTCGCAGGAGATCAACCGCGAGCTGAACGTGCAGACCGAGCAGGTCCTGGAAGGCGTGACGGTTCCGGAGGTCTGGCAGGATCCGGCGACCCGCCAGTTCCATGCGCTGGCCGTGCTCGAGCGTGCGCGTGCAAGCCTGCGCTTGCGCCAGGAGATCCAGAGCCTGGATGCCGGAGCAGACGCCATGCTGGCAGCTGCACGCCGGAGCGATGACGTATTCGAAAAGGCGAGCATCGCCGTGCGTGTAGTGGAAAACCAACGACGTCGTGCGGTTGTGCAATCGATGTTGCAGGCCGTTGATGCAACCGGTCGTGGAACGCCACCGCGCTGGCCGCTTGGCCAGCTGGAAAGCGACCTGCGCACGGCCTTGTCCCGCATCACCCTGGAGCCAGTGGCATCCGACGAATGGAAGGGGCTACTGGCCGGCAGCCTCGGCGACAGCGGTTTCAGCCTGTCACCGGATGGCACTTACCAGGCAAGCCTGGAAGTGGAGACTGCCGAGCTGCCTAAGCGGCAGGGCTGGTTCTGGAAGCGTGCCGTCGTGTCCTTGCGGATCAGTGGCCCGGGCGGCGAGTCGCTCGGCCAGCAACGCTGGGAAATCAAGGAGTCGGCGGCTGACCCCCAGACGGTGAACCTGCGGGTGCGTCAGAAGGTGGCCGACATACTCGAGAACGAAGGGCGCGATGCCATTCTCGGTACCGTCAGGGATTGATGTCCGGTCGGGCGGTATCGGTTTCGGCGCAATGCACGTAATCGATATCGCCCGCGCTGGAAGGGCGCATCTCGCAATCGAAGTTATCGCGGCGAGCCGGTTTGTACCGCTCGCCGCTTCTGTTTGCGGCAGCGGAAATCTCGCCGGGCGAATTTTGCGACAAGGACAGTCGTTCCCAGTTCTCCCGGTTGCGATGGTTGTAAAGCTGCAAGCGGCACTCGATATAGGCTTCGGAAGGCCATTGGTAATCCCGCTGCCGGCACGCCCGGTCCTCGCTTCTGGCCACCGTCTCCACGCGTCCGCTTTCCCATTCGGCAAACAGGCTGCAGCCCCCGACCAGGAAGAGGGAAAGCGAGGCCATAAATGCTGCAATGATTTTCATCCTGCAAGGGTAAAGTCAGGTGCACGATTCAGCAAACACTGACATGGCGACGGCCAACTGCTGCTAAACTTTACATAACGCACCGCGCACGGGGCGCCTTCTGCAGGGGGGTAGGGTCATGAATACGCATCACACGCAGGTCCCCAGGGGCCTGCAGTCGTTAAAAAGGTAAGGGATCTGGCTGGTGGCGATTGCAACAATCCACAACCCGACGGTCAGCAATCCGCAGATCGACAGCAAGGTCCTGGCACAGCAGACCAACCTGCTGTTTTCTTATGCCCGGCCAGTGCATTTTGCCGCGCTCGCGGTATTCGGCCTCATCGCCTATCTCTTCAAAGGGGCCGCCGATCCGGAACTGTTCATGGCATGGGCCATCTATGCCGGTGCCGTGGAACTGATTCGACTGCTGCTGACGTTCCAGTTTCACAGTCGACACATCGTCGCGGCGGACGCCAAGAAATGGTTCCGGATATTCCGCTTCGGCAACTTCCTGAGTGCCGTGTCGTGGGGCCTGGTCGGCGTCGTTTTCTTCCCGCCGGCCGACATCGCGCAGCAAAGCCTGCTGGCCGTGATGTTGCTCAGTGTGGCCGCCCTGGCGATTCCCCTGCTGTCTTTCGATTTCAGAAGCTACCTGGTGTTTTCGAGTTTTGCCGTCCTGCCGGTCGGGCTGAACCTGATCTTCATGGGCGAGCAGTTGCCGGTGATGATCGGCCTGCTTATCTATGCCGTGCTTGTGCTGCTGTGTTTCCTTGCGTTTCGATTCAACGCCGACACGCTGGATGGCATCCGGACACGTTTTGCCTATGCGGACATCGCCGAGGAATTCGATACCGAGGTCACCACGCGCATCAATGCGGAGAACACGCTTCGAAAGGGCGAGCAGCGCGGTCGCAAGCAAAGCTACGTATTGCTGGACCTGGCAAAGGAAGAGTCGGTTGCAGCGGGCGACCTGCCGCGTGCATTGACGGTCATCACCGAAAAGGCGGCCCAGGCCATCCAGTGCACGCGCGTCAGCGTGTGGTTCTGCGAGCCGGACTTTACCGAGTTCCGTTGCGTGCACCTTTTCGATAACGGTTACCACGATGCGGCCCCGAACATCCGACTGGGTACCGGCGAGCATGCGCGACTCTACAAGCGGCTGGAGCGGATGCGCACCTTTGCGATCAGCGATACCCAGACGGACAAGCGGGCCGGTGACTTCTGGATAAATTACATTTCCCCTTATCGGGTCAGTGCAGCGCTGGGCGCACCGTTTCGCCAGGGTGGCAAGGTTCGGGGCGTGATCGTGCACGAGCATGTCGGATACCCGAGAACCTTCTCGCGAGACGAACGGATGTTTGCCTCCTCGCTGGCCGACTTCATTGCGCTTGCCATTTCGGCCTCCGGCCGCAACCAGGTGCAGGAGCAGCTGCGGCACATGGCGAATTACGATCGCCTGACCGGCCTGCCGAACCGCGCCATGTTCCATGATCGTCTCAATCACGCCCTCAGCAAGGCGCGACGGGCCAACCGCGAGATCGCGGTACTGTTTGTCGACGTTGACCGCTTCAAGTCGATCAATGATTCCATGGGTCACCATACGGGCGACCGCGTGCTGCGTTCGATTGCGAAGCGCCTCATGCGGTGCGTGAGAAGTTCGGATACCGTGGCGCGACTCGGTGGTGACGAGTTCACTGTCATTCTCGAGGAATTCGAAGACCTCGATACCGTCGTTTCCGTTTGCGAGCGCATCCTGGAAACGACAGCCGAGCCATTGGTGATAGCGGATGGCGACATGCAGCTGACCTGCAGCATCGGCATTTCGCTTTATCCGAACGACGCCAGTGATTCGGAGACATTGTTGCAGAATGCGGATACGGCGATGTACCGCGCCAAGAAGAGCGGCCGGAATGGCTACAGCTTCTTCACACCGGACATGCATACCCAGGCCGTGACACGCATGGAAAAGGAAAACGACCTGCGCAAGGCCATGCAGCGCGACGAATTCGAATTGTTCTACCAGCCGCAGGTCGACACCTCGTCGGGCAAGATGGTCGGCGTCGAGGCACTGGTGCGCTGGAACCATCCGGATCGAGGCCTGATAGCACCCGGTGAATTCATCCCGCTGGCAGAAGAAACCGGCCAGATCGTGGCGCTCGGCGAGTGGGTATTGCGAGCTGCTGCAGCCCAGGCGAGGAAATGGGAAAGACACCTTTCGCCCGATCTCCACATGGCAGTGAACCTCTCGGTAGGCCAGTTCATGCTTCGCAATGTCCCGACGCTGGTCAGCGACGTGCTGGATGAGAGCGGCGTCAAGCCTGAGAACCTGTTGCTCGAGATCACCGAAAGCCTGGCAGTCGGCGAGGCCAAGTCCACCATGGACCTGCTGAACGAACTCAAGCAGCTGGGATGCCGCCTGGCGCTGGATGATTTCGGCACGGGTTCTTCCTCGCTGACGTACCTGAAGAAGTTCCCGGTCGACATCATCAAGATCGACCGTTCCTTCGTGACCGACCTGGTCAACGATCCGCATGATGCAGCGATTGCCAGGGCAACGATCGGCCTGGCCAAGTCGCTGGGCCTGCTGGTGGTTGCCGAGGGCGTGGAAACCGACGTGCAGAAATCCTGGTTGACCGAGGAGGGGTGTGACGTCATGCAGGGTTTCCTGTTCGCGCGCCCCCTGAACAGTTCGGACCTGGAGGAGTGGTACCGCGAACGGGTCCTGTTGCTGGCCGAGGGCAGTACCGGACAGGAAGGCGCAAGTCGATCGCTGAATTGAACGGGCGAAACCCGCAGGCAAAAAAAGACCCCGCATCGCGGGGTCTTTTCGTTGCAGCGTGTCGACCGGCAATCAGCCGTTGGCGGCTGCCCGCTTCGGCGCTGCAGAGCTTGCGCCGTAATAATCCGGCGGGAACTCGTCCGTCAGGATTGCCTCCAGCGTGGCCTCGGCACCTTCGCGGATGGTCGCGGCCTCGGTCTCGCTGATCACGCCCTGCTTGATGCCCTCGGCGAGGCTGTCTTCCAGGTTGACCGGGTTGAGACGGACCTTGAGACCCTTCTCGAGCTTCTGCTCCAGCGGCTCGGAAGCCAAAACCTTGTCGAGCGCCACTTCCATGCGGCCAACCGGATCGTTCGGATCGCGATTCAGGTAGGCGCCGCGGGTCAGGCGATCACGCGCCGCCGACGGTACCATCAGGAAGTCCGCCAGCTTGTGGCCAAGCTTGTCGCTCGGGCGCTTGTAGGAGCGGCCGAACGGCATCACGGCCAGCTTCAGCAGCGGACCCATCCAGCTGATCGGGTAGTTGCGCAGGATTTCTTCCATGGCGTCCTGCATCTGGAAGAGCGAATCCTGCAGGGCCCACTCGGCCATCGGCAGGTCGTCGGCCGGGCGACCTTCGTCTTCGAAAGTCTTCAGCACGGTCGATGCCAGGTACAAGTGACTCAGTACGTCGCCAAAGCGCGCCGACAGCTTTTCCTTGCGCTTCAGCTCGCCACCCAGCAGCAGCAGGGTGACGTCGGCGAGGAAAGTGAACGCAGCGCTGACGCGGGTCAGCTGGCGGTAGTACTTCGTCAGCGGACCAGCCGACGGTGCCGATACGAAGCGGGCACCGGTAATGGCCATCCAGAAAGCTCGCACCTTGTTGCTGGCGGTGAAGCCGATGTGGCTGAACAGCGCCTTGTCGAACGCGATGCGCGCGCGGTTCTCGTCCTGGTCGTAGGCGGCTTCCAGTTCCTTCAGCAGGTACGGATGGCAGCGGATGGCGCCCTGGCCGAAGATGATCATCGAGCGCGTCAGGATGTTCGCACCTTCCACGGTGATGGCGATCGGTACGCCCTGGTAGGCGCGGCCAAGGTAGTTGCGCGGGCCGAGAATGACACCACGACCGGCGTGCACGTCCATGGCATCGTCCAGGATCTGTCGCATGCCTTCCGTACCGTGGTACTTCAGGATGGCCGACAGCACCGGCGGCTTGGAACCGGCGTCGATCGCGGCGGCGGTGACACGGCGTGCCGCATCCAGGCGGTAGGTGTTGCCGCAGATGCGCGCCATGGCTTCTTCGATACCTTCGAACTTGCCGATCGGCGTACGGAACTGCTTGCGGATGCGGGCATAGGCACCGGTCATGCGCGAGGACAGCTTGCCGGCGCCGACACCCAGTGCCGGCAGCGAGATGGCGCGGCCGGCGGACAGGCAGTGCATCAGCATCTTCCAGCCTTCGCCGATGTACTCCTGGCCACCGATCAGCATGTCCATCGGAATGAACACGTCCTTGCCGCGGGTAGTGCCGTTCATGAACTTGGCATCCAGCGGATTGGCGCGGTTGCCGATTTCGACGCCCGGCATGTCGGTCGGGATCAGCGCGAGGGTGATGCCCAGCGACTTCTTGTCACCCAGCAGGCCGTCCGGGTCATAGGCCTTGAAAGCCATGCCCAGCAACGTGGCGACCGGCGCCAGGGTGATGTAGCGCTTGTCCCAGGTGACGCGGAAGCCCAGCGTCTTCTTGCCCTTGTACTCGCCTTCGCAAACGATACCGGTGTCCGGGATCGCGCCGGCGTCCGAGCCCGCATGCGGGCTGGTCAGGGCGAAGCAGGGGATTTCCTCGGCATTGGCCAGGCGCGGCAGGTAGTAGTCCTGCTGTTCCTTGGTGCCGAAGTTGTGCAGCAGCTCGCCGGGGCCGAGCGAGTTCGGGACCATGACGGTCACGCCCGCGGTCAGCGAGCGCGTGGCAATCTTCATGACCACTGCGGAGTTCGCCTGAGCGGAGAACTCGAGGCCGCCGTGTTCCTTCGGGATGATCATGCCGAACAGCTTGTGCTTGGCGATGAAGTCCCAGGCTTCCTTCGGCAGGTCGTGGTCTTCGGCGGTGATCTTCCAGTCGTCCAGCATTTCGCAGAATTCGTCGACCGGGCCGTCAATGAATGCCTGCTCTTCCTCGGTCAGGGTGGCGGCCGGTGCGTCCAGCAGCTTCTTCCAGTCCGGCTTGCCGGTGAACAGCTCGCCATCCCACCAGGTGTCACCCGCTTCCAGGGCGATCTGCTCGGTGGTCGACAGCGGCGGCAGCACCGAGCGGAACCAGGTCAGCAAGCGGTTCGAAATCAGCGCGCGGCGCAGCGGCAGCACGTTCAGCACCAGCAGGATGGGTGCAGCGATGTACCAGGCCAGCCAGGGCGTACCCGCCATGGCGCCATAGCCCAGCAGGCCGCCGACAATCGCCAGCGTCCAGACCAGCAGCGGGGCGCGGAAGTAGGACAGCGCGCCGGCTGCGACAAGAATTACCAGAACCGATGTAATACCGGACATGGAACGTCTCCTTTGATGTTGTACATCCCTGTTGATCGATAGCTTGCTCGCCCGACCCTCGTGGGGCCTCGCATTGGGCAGTTGCCGTAGCGACCGTGGCAAGCAGTGTGCAGCGTCCTTGGTTGCTGCGCCTTGAGGTAAATCAATGCGACCGTGGCGTGTCTCGATGGCTCCGGTGAAACGGCCGGGTCGTCACGTCCTGCCTGGAACCAGGCAGATTCAAACAGGTGTTTGAACCACCGACTATATCAACTTTATGGAAAAAAATCAGAGCGTGAAACGGAACGACAGGTCCACCGCGCGGACATGCTTGGTCAGCGCCCCGATGGAGACGAAATCCACCCCGGCCTCGGCCACCTCCCGGAGGCCTTTTTCGTCCATGTTGCCGCTGGCTTCCAGCCTGGTGGCGCTATTTTGCGCATTCCGTTGTTGCACCGCAGCGCGGGTGGTGTCGAGGTCGAAATTGTCCAACATCACCACGTCTGCGCCCGCCGCCAGGGCCGCCGCTAGCTCGTCCAGCGACTCGACCTCGACTTCCAGCACCACGTTCGGCGAGCGCTCGCGACCCTGTTTCACGGCCGCGGCAATGCTGCCGGCGGCGGCGATATGGTTTTCCTTGATCAGGATGGCATCGAACAGGCCAATGCGGTGATTGCTGGCGCCGCCCACGGCGACGGCATATTTCTGCGCCAGGCGAAGGCCCGGAATGGTCTTGCGGGTATCCAGGATCCGGCAGCTTGTGCCGGCCACGATATCGGCGTAATGCCTTGAAATCGTTGCGGTTCCTGACAGGGTCTGGAGGAAATTCAGCGCCGTGCGCTCGCCGGTCAGCAGTGCCCGGGCCGGGCCCGAAAACCGCGCTATCACCGTATCCGGTTCGACCTTGTCGCCTTCGGTAACCAGCCATTCGACTTTGATGCCGCCATCCATCGCAGCGAAAGCGGCATTCACCCAGGGCTGGCCACAGATCACCGCGGCTTCGCGGCAAACCAGGCTGGCGCTGCCAGCGGCATCGGCAGGGACCAGTGCAGCCGTGAGATCGCCATTGGCGATGTCGCCCGCCAGGTCCTCGGCCAGCGCGGCGCGCACCTGGGCGTCGATGTTGTCGGGCAGCTTGGGCGTGTTGTCGTGCATGCGTCCTCTCGGGGCCGGTTCTTGCGGGCTCGGTTGTGCCAAAAGCGGGCCGGACTGTACAATGACTGTCTCAAAAACGCGCAAATTACTGTTTTTGCGCGTTGCTGGCTGGCCCTCAATATGGATCTGGATGCGCCCGCATTCTAGCCGATTCCGGACCCCGGGGTCGCCTCAGCCAGGCCACCGAATTCACCCGATCCCGAACTGGAGAGACGCAATGAAACACGAATTGCCTGAACTGCCGTACGCCAAGGACGCCCTCGCGCCGCACATTTCGGCCGAAACCCTGGAATTCCACCACGGCAAGCACCACAACGCCTATGTCACCAAGTTGAATGACATGATCCCGGGCACCGAGTTCGAGGACATGTCGCTGGAAGACATCATCAAGAAGGCCGAGGGTGGCCTGTTCAACCAGGCGGCCCAGGTCTGGAACCACACCTTCTACTGGAACTCCCTGAGCCCGAACGGTGGCGGCAAGCCGGAAGGCGACCTCGCCAAGGCCATCGACGACAGCTTCGGTTCCTTCGACAAGTTCAAGGAACAGTTCATCGCCGGCTGCATGGGCAACTTCGGGTCCGGCTGGGGCTGGCTGGTCAAGCAGGCCGACGGCAAGCTTGCCATCGTCCAGACCGATGATGCCGACACCCCGATCCGCTCGGGTGATGTCACGCCGTTGCTGACCTGCGATGTCTGGGAGCATGCCTACTACATCGATTACCGCAACGCGCGTCCGAAGTACCTGGATGCCTTCTTCGAGCTGGTGAACTGGGAGTTCGCCGCGAAGAACTTCGCGAGCTGATCGACGCCTGAGCAGGGGCCCGGCTGCGCCAGCGGCGCACCGGGCCTTTTGTTGGTTTGCCCCGAACGGACGCCCCGAAGGACACCATGGAAATCACCGCTGAATCACCCTGTGTCGGTATCTGCGTCGTCGACGAGGTCGATGTCTGCGAAGGCTGTGGTCGTCACGTGGATGACATCGCCGGCTGGATGGGTATGAGCGAAGCGCAGCGCGTCGCCGCCAACGAGCGAGCGATCAAGCGCCTGCGCGAGCGGCTGGACCAGGACGGGACAGGATGACGCAGCGGCCTGCTGGCCTATACTGAGTCCACAATCCAGGAGGAGGCAGGGCATGCGACAGGCAGCACG
>JAWWBS010000062.1 GCA_033720895.1 Gammaproteobacteria bacterium | reverse complement strand
CATGACCCGACGGGTCGTCCTCTGTCAGCTCCTCAGCCCCACACCCCTGTTCAGCAGGAACATGGCGAACAGGTAAAGCCCGACGATGAATGCACCGATGATCAGGTAGGCCGTGCCGATGCCGATGTCCGACACGCCCAGGATGCCGTAACGGAAGGCATTCACCATGTAGAGAATCGGATTGCCCTTCGACACGTTCTGCCAGAAGTCCGGCAGCATGTTGATGGAATAGAACACGCCGCCGAGGTAGGTCAGCGGGGTCAGGATGAAGGTCGGGACGATGGAGATGTCATCGAACTTCTTCGAGAAGATGGCGTTGATCAGGCCGCCCAGTGAAAACACGATGGACGTCAGCAACACGATGCTCAGGGTGATGAAGGGATGCTCGACACTGAGGTCGGTGAAGAACAGCGCGATCACCGTCACCATCGCGCCCACCATCAGGCCGCGGCAAACGCCACCCATGATGTAACCCCAGAGGATGTAGTGGTTCGGCAATGGCGAGACCAGCAGTTCCTCGATATGGCTGGCGAACTTGGCGCCGAAAAACGACGAAACGACATTGCCATAGCTGTTGGTGATGACCGACATCATGATCAGGCCCGGTGCGATGTAGGCCATGTAGTCATAGCCTTCCATCGGTCCGATGCGCGAACCGATCAGGTTGCCGAAAATGATGAAGTACAGCGTCATGGTGATCGCCGGCGGCACGATGGTCTGCACCCAGATGCGCAGCACGCGCGTGACTTCCTTGCGCACGATCGTCTGGAAGCCGATGAAATTCTCGGTAAAGCGGCTCATGCGGCAGGCTCCTTGTTCTGGTCTTCGACCATGCGGACGAACAGCTCCTCGAGGCGATTCACCTTGTTGCGCATGGACAGCACTTTCATGCCCTTGTCGGAGAGCGCAGCAAACAGCTCGTTGATGCTGTTTTCCTTGGTGATCTCGGCCTCCAGGGTGCGATCGTCGACCTTCTTCAGCTGGAACTGCTCGAAGCCCGACAGGTCGGCGACGTCATCCTGCATGTCGAGAATGAAGGTCTCGACATGCAGCTTTTCCAGCAGGTTCTTCATGCGGGTGTTCTCCGCAATCCGGCCCTTGTTGATGATGGCGATGTTGCGGCAGAGGCTCTCGGCCTCTTCCAGGTAATGCGTAGTCAGGATGATGGTCGTGCCCTCGGCATTGATCTTCCTGAGGAAGGCCCACATGGAACGGCGGATTTCGATATCCACGCCGGCCGTCGGTTCGTCCAGGATCAGCAGCTTCGGCTCGTGGACCAGCGCCCGGGCAATCATCAGGCGGCGCTTCATGCCACCGGACAGGTTGCGGGAGACCTGGTTGCGCTTTTCCCAGAGATCCAGCTCGCGCAGGTATTTCTCGGCCCGTGCCTTTGCCGTCGTGCGATCGATGCCGTAGTAGCCGGCCTGGTTCATCACGATCTGTTCGCAGGTTTCGAACATGTTGAAGTTCACTTCCTGCGGTACCAGGCCGATGTTCGACTTGGCCGTGGCAAAGTCCACGTCGGTATCGGTGCCGAACACCTCGACCTTGCCGCCCGTCTTGTTGACCAGCGAAGTGACGATGCCGATGGTGGTCGTCTTGCCGGCGCCGTTGGGCCCCAGCAGGGCAAAGAAATCGCCGGCCTCGACATCGAGATCGATGCCGCGGACCGCTTCGGTGCCGTCGGAATAGACCTTGCGCAGGTCCCTGATGGAAAGTGCCTTCATTGGACGAATCCTTGCTTGTGAAATCACCGTTGGCGCCATGAAACGGCGGCAGCGGGTACCGGAGAGGCGCCTAGTCTAACAAAGGTCGAAATTCGCTGCTGCCAATCAGCAATTACTTACGGGCGGCCATCCACCCCGCTGAAGCAACGCATGGGCAGGCGGCCTAAAGTCGCAGCATGGACGAAGCAAGAAAAAACCGCCTCGCTGACAGCCCTGCTGTCGATGCCACTGCCACGCTGGCAAGCATCGACGAGGACATTCGCTATTACGAAGAGGAACTGGTCAGCCTCCGCAATGGCCACGGGCGGTCCCGCGAACTGGCACGGGCGCAGGTGGTAAGCCTCCTGCTCCGCCAGCGTAGACAGTTGCGGGCCGAGATAGAGGCAGCCGACCAGGATGGTCGCGCTGCCCGGGCTCCAGGCAGCAACACCTGAGCCCCTGGGCTCCAGCCAATCCCGAATTTCAGTCCCGCGAGGTGCCGCCCGGCAAGGGTGGTCCGGGTTCACTGCGTGTGAAATCCGACGTTTCATGGCGCTTGCCGATGCGGAACACGTTCTTGCGCACCACCCGGTGCAGCACGATATCCACCACCGTGGTCTGGTGCGGCACGATCAATGCCTCCAGGAACTCCTTGCTCGCTGGCAGGATCGCCGGGCGGTAATGCACGAAACCATCCAGCGGGTAGGCGATGATCTTCATGCCCAGCGCCTCGCAGCCGGGCAGTTCTTCACGCAGTCCACCGTCCTGGTCTTCCACTGCCGCAGCGCCCAGCATTCTCGCCGCGTTGAAATAGAAGGTCAGCGTGCTGCCGTCACGCGAGTTCCGCTGCCGGTCCAGCAGGAAACCCGGCGGCAAGCGGTCCGGGTCGTCCTCGCCAGCGGTCAGGATCACCTCGAAATCGCGGATCGGCTCACCGGCGTCGTCGTGCAGGCGGAAGACCACCTGGGAACCCGGGTCGTTGATGCGCGTGCGGTCGAAGGGGCCAGGCAGGTCGCGCACTTCCACGCGCTGCGCAGCCTCGATCTCGACAGAATCGCGAGCGAACTGCCTGTCCAGCTTGCGGTAATCCGCCGCCGAACGGACCGACAGGCAGGCCAGGATGGCATCGACCGTCGGGTGATCCTGGCTGGTCTTGCGGACGCTGCGCTGGATACCCATCCGATCACCGGAATGCGCCATGCCAGGCAGCAGCCGGAAGGGAATGCCGGTGAGCTCGTGCTGTTCCGTCAGGACCAGCGGCAGGAAATCCCGCTTGCTGCCATCGCTGGACGCCTGCTCCAGGGTGAGATGGCGATGATTGAGGTTGGCGGCGGCCGTGCGCACCACGCCGTCGCTGTCCATCTCGCCGGTGTAGCTGTTCACATGGTCGTAGGCCTTGTGGTCGATCGATGCGCCGGTCAGCACGAAGGAATACAGTCCCTGCTGGCGCAGCTTCTTCCAGCCGCGTCGCCACTCGCCATTCAGGTGCATGCTTTCCGGTGAGCCCAGTTCCAGCCAGTCGAGCACGCCAAGCCCCGGTTCCACGCCTTCGAACCAGGCCTTGAGGCGCCCGAGGCGGGTGCGGCCCAGTTGCGCCAGCGCGGAACCGAAATTGGCAGGCGCCAGCATCACCAGGTAGTCGAGTGGCAGCTTGCGACCCTCGTTGACGTAATGGCGCTGCAGCCATTCGCGCACCGCGGGCCCGCCGGTGGAATGCGTGATCATCGCCAGCTTGCGCTTTTCCAGGTTGTCGCCGAACTCATCGCGCAGCGCGGCATCCAGCGCCCGCGCGATGTCCTTCAAGCGAACCTCGTTGTGGAAACTGATGTAACGCGACAGCCAGATATTGTGCACGTCGATCTTCGGCGCGTTGGCCTTGCCCTTGAGCTTGCGCGCCTCGTCCCGCAGCTTCTCGGGAAGGGCACCGTAGGTTTCGGTGGTGCGCACGCTCCAGCCGTGCACCAGCACGACGGTTATTGCCTTTGCTGCGGCCTTCGATGCCGATTTCCCTGCCATCAGTCCATTTCCCCGCTGGCAATCGAGCCCGCGAGGTCGGCCACGCTGCTGTCCAGCAGTCGCCACTGGCCGTCGAGCGACTGGCACATGGCGTATTCGAAGGGATTGTTGCGCACCGGCATGCTGAACCGCAGGTCGGCCGTCCAGACGCAGAGCTCCTCGCCCACGGTCTTCATGCGGGTCACGTAGGGCAGCAGCGCGAACTCGCGGAATCCCTCGAACTCGTCCTGGTACCAGGCTATCTGCGCCTTCTCCTTGACCAGGTAATTCTCCGGCCAGCGCGGGAAAGTGAACCAGCGGGCATCGTCCACTGGCCGGTACGCGGCCTGGGCCTGGCTGGCCACGCCGGCATCGGCGGCTGGCCTCGGTCGCGCTTCGCTTTCCAGCAGGTCGATGAAGCTTCGCTCGTAGACCCCGTCGTGGATGATTACCACGCTCCAGTGCATCGGCGACAGCGGCTGCGGAAAGGCCACCACGATCGCGCTGTTCCAACCCTCGGCTGCGACCTTGTCATGGCCGATCTCCTCCGCTGCCTGGCGCGCCCCGACCTGCAGGCCGAGATAGGCAAACAGCAGCAGCCCGGCAGCCATTGCCGGAATGCTGGACAGGCGCCACAGCGCCACCACGAGGCCGGCCAGCAGGATGCCGGTGAAGATCGGATCGATGATGAAGGTGATCGGGAAGGCGAACGGCGTCCAGTCCAGCGGCGACAGGATACGCGTGCCATAGGACGTAATCAGGTCGCCGAGAATGTGCGCCGCCAGTGCGACGGCGGCCAGCATGCCGAAGTTGCGAAATTCCTTCCGGAACTCGGCCCGTGGCGCAAAGCTCGCCGCCAGCGCACCCAGCAAGGCCGCCCAGGCAGGCAGCAGCACCACGGAGTGCGTCAGCGCCCGGTGTTCGTTCAGGTAGGTGAAGGTGTCCACGAAGAACACCATGAGAAAATCGATATCGGGAAAGGCGGCAAACGCGGCACCCCACGCTGTGCGGCGCCGAATTTCGGCCTTGTCGGGATGGCGGTTGCCGGTGGCCGCGCCGATGACGGCGCCGCTGATGGCGTGGGTGATCGTATCCATTCAGCCCTCTGGTATCCCGACGGTGTTGATTCAGATCCGGCCGGCCGACTCCATCTTGTCGAGTCCCGACTGCAGCTTGCTGCCCAGCTCCGGCGTGTCCGCGATGAAACGCGCGGTCTGGTCGTCAAGCTGGAACTTTGCCTCGATGACCAGCGCTTCCCAGTGCTTGGGATTCTCGTCATCCTTCGCCAGCCAGACCAGCGCCTTCAGCTCGGCCAGCTGTTCCTCGTTCAAGCGCACCATGTCCCCCGTCAGCTCGTCGAGCTGGCCGTCGTTGGCATGTTCGATCATCTTTTCGACTGCCTCTTTGCTCAGCGCTTTCATGCTGCCTGTGTCTCCTGCTTGGTCGAATGTTCGCCCTGAAAGGCCAAGGTATAAAGCATGCCATCCGCCGCGGCAAGTCGGCCGTCGACCGGATCAGTTGAACTCCGAATCGGCTCCCGGCGTGGTGGCCTTGGTGTAGCCCTTGGGACGGATCGCCACGGTGTTGTGAATCACGCTGCAGCAACGCCCGTCGGTCAGGTAGAAACCGTACTCGAAGGTCGGCGTGCTGCGTCCCTTGGCAGCAAGATCGGCAGCGATCCTCTCTTCCATCTCCGGTGGAAACTCGAAGCGCAGTTCCAGGTCGGTGCTGCCGCCCAGCTGGAAATCGATGGTCATGGCCCGTGTCCAGACGGAATACCCGGGGAACACGCGAGCGCAGGCCAGCGCCGCAATGGGATCGGCCAGTGCGGCCTGGAAGCCGCCGAACATCACGCCACCGGGATTCTTTGAAAAGGTGTTCAGCGGCAGCTTCAGGCGCACCAGTCGCCAGTCGTCCTTCGCCTCCAGCAGCTTCACCCGCATCATCAGGAAGGGCGGATACCACTCGATCTTGCGCTTGTCGGAGACCCCGCCATGGCGCCAGACCCAGCGCTGCAGGCGATTCATCAAGCTGTTGCCTTCGTGTTGCACGGCGCACCTCTTCTGTGTGAGCTTTGATGATGGGGAGACTGGCAGGCGCTTGCAAGCCAGCCCGTGACACGGGGAAGAGAGATGAAAACAGCCGATGAATGGTTCGCCGCCTATGGCGTGAGCCACCAGGATCCGACCAACAAGGCCATCCACTGGGTCTGCGTGCCCGCCATCGTGTTCAGCCTGCTGGGCCTTATGTGGGCCATTCCCCTGCCGGAATCCATCAGCAAGCTGTCGCCCTGGCTGAATGTCGCGACCGTATTCATTGGCCTGGCGCTGATCTACTACGCCATCCTGTCGCCGAGCCTTGCGCTCGGCATGTTGCTGTACGTGGCCGCCTGCATCTGGGGCATCGCCGCACTCACCAGCCTGCCCTGGCCGCTGTGGCAGTCGTGCCTGGCGATTTTCGTCGTAGCGTGGATCGGCCAGTTCATCGGCCACAAGATCGAAGGCAGGAAGCCTTCCTTCTTCGAGGACATCCAGTTCCTGCTGATCGGCCCGATCTGGCTGCTGGGCTTCATCTACCGCAAGCTCGGCATTCCCTACTGACGGACTCCCGAACCCGGCTAGCCGTTGCCGGCTGCAGGGGAAGGATCCGAATCCGCATCGTCATCGAAGCTGCCATGCCGGGCGGCAAAGGCAACGGCCTCGGCCACTGCCTGGTGCACCTCCGGCTTGAGCGGATCGGGCACCAGTTCGTTCTCGGGCGAGGTCAGTGCCAGCGTTTCTGCGGCCGCAATCAGCATGGCATCGGTGAACTGCCTGGCGCCGGCATCCAGCGCGCCCTTGAACAGCCCCGGGAAGCCCAGCACGTTGTTGATGCCCTTGCCGTCGGCGGCAAAGGCCGCTCCCTGGGCCAGCGCTTCGCGCGGTTCGATTTCCGGGTCCGGGTTCGACAGCGCCAGGATCAGCTGGCCCTTGCGCACCATGCTCGGCTTGATCAGGCCCTTCACGCCCGTCGTGGCGACCACGATGTCGGCCTTGGCCATCAGCTCGTCGAGCGTGGCGCGCTGGCCGCCTTCGGCTTCCAGCATGTCGAGCGCGGTTTCGCTCAGGTCGGTGCCGAGCAGCTTGGTGACACCATACTTCTTCAGCAGGCGGACGATGCCGATGCCGGCAGCGCCCAGGCCGATCTGGCCGACGGAATGGTCCTTCAGGCTGACACCGACGCGGCGCGTGGCGGTCAGCAAGGCCGCCAGTGCGACGACCGCCGTGCCGTGCTGGTCATCGTGCAGCACCGGGATGTCGAGCTCGGCCTGCAGGCGCTGCTCGATGTCGAAGCAGGTCGGTGCGGCGATGTCTTCCAGCTGGATGGCGCCGAAGCTCGGCGCGATGTTCTTGATGGTGCGGACAATCTCGTCGGCATCGTCCAGCTCGGTCAGGATGGGCACGCCGTTGAGGCCGACCAGCTTGGCGAACAGGGCCGCCTTGCCTTCCATCACCGGCAGGCCGGGGACCGCGCCGATGTCGCCCAGGCCGAGGATCGCCGTGCCATTGGTAACGATCGCCACGGTCTTGTTCAGCGCCGTGTACTTGGCTGCGAGTGACGGTTCCTTCTGGATGGCCAGGCAGACGCGCGCCACGCCGGGCGTGTAGATGTCGCGGAGTTCCTGCAGGGTGTCGATCGGCAAGACCGACTGGGTGCGGATCTTGCCGCCCTGGTGACGATTGAACACGCGATCGGACTTGCCCAGCAGGCGGGCATTCGGCAGGTCGGAAATGCGGGCGCCGACATTGATGTAGGCATCCTCGTCCATCTCCAGGGTGATTTCCCAGACCGTCTTGTCCTGGTCACGACGAATGGCATCGAGGTTCTGGATGACCAGGCCACACTCGCCGATGACCTGCAGGATCTTGGCCAGGCTGCCGGGCTTGTGTTGCGATTCGACCAGCAGGATCTCTGGGATTTTCATGGGTGAAGCTGCCTCCCCCGTGGTTCGATGCAAATTCAGATGGGCGGCGTTGCGTTCTTGTTCTGACGTCGGTCTTGCGCAACTGCCTCTTCGTACATAATGGCATGGAGCTCGGCCGTTCGGCGAGGACTTGCTGCGTATCCGCCCGATAAAGTGAGTGTCAACGGGATATTCCGGGCGCGGACTGTCGAAATGACCAGCCGGTCGCGCTGGCGGATGCCCGCATCGCTCAAGGCAAAATGCCCGAAGGTGGAGTCGGCGTGCACGTCCACCCCGCCGAGATACACCACCAGGTCCGGGCTCGCCCGGCGCAGCACTTCCGGCAAATGGGCGCGCAGCACCTCGAGGTATTCCTCGTCTTCGATGCCATGTGGCAAGGGCACGTCGACCGTCGACGGCGGCTTGCGCGCCGGGTAGTTGCGGTCGCCGTGCATGGAAAAAGTGAACACCCGTGGTTCGTTCCCGAATATCGTTGCCGTGCCGTCGCCCTGGTGGACGTCGCAATCCAGCACCAGCGCGCGCTGGATGCGGCCCTCGTTCAACAGCTGCCGGATCGCAATCGCCACGTCATTGAAAATGCAGAAGCCGCGACCATGGTCCGGCATGGCGTGGTGCGTGCCGCCGCCGAGGTTGCCCGCCATGCCCTCTTCCAGCGCTGCGCGTGCCGCGTTCAAGGTGCCGCTGACTGCCAGCCGCGAACGACGCAACAGCTCCGGCGTCCAGGGCAGGCCCATCTTGCGTTCCTCGATCGGCGGCAGGGAGAAACCGAACAGCTTGTCGAGGTAGGCGTCCTCGTGAACAAGACCCAGCAGTTCGCGCGAGGCTTCCTCCATCGGCATGACATCGGCAGGCGAGACAAGGCCGCGTTCCAGCAGGATGGCATGCAGGTCGGGGAACTTGGCCATCGGGAAGGGATGCCCTTCCGGCAACGGCACGAAATAGTCGGGATGGTAGGAAACTCGCATGCTTGAAAACTAATCGGCAGGCCGCAGGGATTCCAGCCAGTCGCGCAGCTCGGGTGGCGTGGATGATTCGAGGACGTCGAAGGCCTTTTGCTGCACGGGCATTTCGTCATTGCGGCCCAGCTTGAAGCGACCCGTCAACGATTCGATATCGATGCTGAAACCGACAATCGCATTCACCAGGCGTTCGATGCGCTCGGCATCCGCATCAAAGTATGGCTGTGCATCGCCTTCCATTTTTTCGGTCAAGGTTCGAATGATGGCGAGCTTCTCGTCGCGTTCATGCATCACGAGCGCGCGTCCGCGAACCTCGACATTGACATAGTTCCAGGTCGGCACCTTCTTGTTATCGAACAAGGCAGGTGAAATGTAGGCATGCGGGCCATGGAAAACCACGTCAACCATCTCGCCATCCATCAGCTCGTGCTGCGGATTCACTTTTGCAATGTGACCTATCAGCTTGCGCGCGTCGCGATCCAGCAGGAAGGGGACGTAGCTGAAATGCAGCTTGTCATTGCCGTCCCGGCCTTCGCGCACGATCAACGTGCCCTGCACGATGGCGTCAATGGCGTCGAAGATCCTTGCTTCGTCGGTTTCGGCATGGCGGGTCGGTGGGTAAGACATTTCTTCGGGCCTCGAAAGAAAACTCATTAGCACACCAGCTTGCTATGCGCCGTCATGAGCGCAGGCGCTCACCGGCGCAGGCGGGCGAGAAAGCGGAGCGTACACACCCGTACGTGAGCATTTCGAGCCCGAACGCAACACCGGAGCGGCAGGCGTAATAGGCGCGCTGCCTAATCCCTCGAGTTCAGCAAATTGACCGGCGCATACTGGTCCGTCAGCACCCGCGCTTCTTCGTTCCAGTCGCGTTCGTCGCGGAAGTTCTCGGCCAGGAACATCGGCGTGATGCCGAGGTGTTCGAACTTGTCTTCCGGCATGGCTTTCGCCTTTTCGATCATGTCGGCCTGCGACACGGGATCGAACTTGCCGGTCAGGATCAGGCGGTTGCCGGATTCCTGCTTCACGTTCCGGATCCAGCCGAATACCTCTTCATAGGTGACGGACTCGTTGTGGTAGAGGCGTGACACGGAGAACGTGTTGGCAATCAGCACGCCGTCATCGGCCAGCAGGCGCTTCACTTCCTCCAGCCATTCCTTGGTCATCAGGTGCTCGGGAATGTAATCGCCATTGAACGCATCGAGGATGATGTAGTCGTACTGGCGACCGAACATGCCGGCCTGCTTCACGTAGACACGCGCATCCTTGACGATCACGCGGGTGTTGTCGCCTTCCTCGAAATTGAAATAGCGCTCGGCAACATCGACCACGGCCTCGTCGATTTCGACTGCGTCGATCTTCGCCTCGGGGAACATCGAGTGGAACGCCTCCGGCAGTGAACCGCCACCGAGACCAATCACCAGGATGCGCTCGGGGTTCGGGTTCAGCAGCAGGCCCGCCATGCTCAGCTTGGTGTAATCGAACACCAGCTTGTCGGGATCGTCCTTGTACTGGCAGGACTGCATGGACGTGTAGTAACCGCGCGAGGCGAACATCATGCAGATCTTCTCGCCGTCGTCGGTGACGGTGATGTTCCGGTACAGCGACTTCTTGTTGTACAGCACCTTTTCCGCCGCCAGCGCATCGCTCGCGAAACCGGCAGCAAGGAAAACAGCAATGAGAATTCCGGACAGGCGCATCATGCTCAGGCTCCCGCGTGCAGTTCTTCGGAGGTGGCCACCCGGAAACGGCTGGCCGCCAGCAAGGCAATGATCCCGCAAACGGCGAGCGCGCCGGAGAGCAGGAAGATGATGGTGTCGAGCTCGAACCACAGCACGAAGTAGAACGAGGTCATCAGCACGCCACCGGCCGAACCGGCGGTCGAGACGAAATACAGCTTGCCCGCGACCGAGCCCGATGTGTGCGTGTTCTGGATCAGCAGGCGCACGGCGTAAGGCGAGATGATGCCCATCGCGACGGTCGGCAGGAAGAACAGGCCTGTCGCCGCCAGCAGCGAACCGTAGCGGATGTCTTCGACATTCATGAACACCCATTCCATCACCGGATCATCCACCCACACCATCGGCACGACGGCGACCGAGCAGAACAGGAACAGGCTGCCGAATTTCTTCAGCGACGGCCGGATCAGGCTGAGATGACCACCGACCAGGTAACCGATCGACAGCGCCACCATGAAGATGGTGATGATCGAACCCCAGACGTAGATCGAGCTGCCGAAGTACGGCGCCATGATGCGGCCGCCCAGCATTTCGATGGACATGATGGAAAACCCGCCGGTGAAAGCGAGCATCAGGATCAGCAAGGCGAAAGATCGTTCGGACTTCAAGCCGTTCTCCTTATTCAATGAGCGAGTGAATCATTCACCCGAATCGGTATTCATCGCAACCACCTTGTCGAACCATGCAAGGCTGGCGGTATTGGCCTTGGCATAGGCCTGGCGGTTGTCCAGGGTTTCCACGTACAGCGCCATCAGCAGGCGCTCTTCGAACACCAGCAGTGCGATGCGCCGGAATTCGATCACGGTCTCCGATTCGCCGGCATTGGTCACAC
The DNA here is from genome assembly GCA_033720895.1 of Gammaproteobacteria bacterium. NCBI lineage: Bacteria > Pseudomonadati > Pseudomonadota > Gammaproteobacteria > Gammaproteobacteria bacterium. The sequence continues at coordinate 1,135 of JAWWBS010000062.1, read as the reverse complement.
GCGATTCGACCAGGGTCGCAAAACTCGAGCCCAGCTCGTAGTCGGTGAGCGAGTCTTCGACAAACCAGTTGCCGAGATGTTCGATCTGGCCCTCGGTGCCTGCCGCTTCGTTGACCCGGCGGGAGTTCTCGGCCGCCGCTTCCTGCAGCTTCTCGGGCGAGATGTCTTCCATCATGGCGATCGACTGGCGCGCCGTCTTGCGGGCGTCATCCACCGTCGCACCGCGCACCGGCATGGTGCCGATCAGGGCATGGTCGCCGGTGGGCTCCTGGTTCGCATCGAAGCTGAGGTAGCCCTCGAAAATCTGGCCCTGCGCCGGGTAGAGGCTTTCCAGCAGGGCGTTCATTTCGGGGTTCACGCCATACAGCGCACGCATGCCGGCAGGCTCGGGGGCGACGAAGGTCGCACCGTTCAGGTCGTATTCATAGGTGTCGCCCGCCACCAGCGGCGCCGACAGGACCAGGGCCAGCAGGGTTGCGATGGACTTCATGACACCCTTGTTCGGAATGTTCAGCATCTCGCCTCCTGTGCGGATGGACTGCACTGCGGCAGCAAAGTGTACCCGGACCGCCCGCCGGCTGCCTCTGCCGCGTCCGCTGCAGGGCCCGGAAACTGTGGAATTCCTCGGCATTTGGCCCGGCCCCGGCAGGGCCCAGGCCACCGCAGCGACCTGGAGAAAAATCCGCCAGCCGCCTGATTTTCAGGCGCCAATACGGTATGATGCGCGCCTTTCTCCCCACGGGGCCTGGCAGGCGCGAAGCCGCTGGTACCGGGGGTTTCCGAACAAACACACTGCCTCGGCGCGGCTGAACCGCCCGGGCGATACTGAAGGCTGGAGTACAACCGTGTCTACCCTCAACTCGATGGATTTCTACGACATCCGCAGCTCGCTCTCCGACGAAGAGCAGATGGTGCAGGACAGCGTCGGCCGCATGGTCGATGAAAAGATCCTGCCGATCATTGGCGAGTGCTTTGAAGAGGGTCGTTTCCCGAAGGAGCTGATCCCGGAATTCGCCGACCTCGGCCTGTTCGGTTCCAGCATCGAAGGTTACGACTGCGCGGGCCTGAACTCGGTTTCCTACGGCCTGATCTGCCAGGAACTCGAGCGCGGCGACTCCGGCATCCGCAGCTTCGT
>JAWWBS010000061.1 GCA_033720895.1 Gammaproteobacteria bacterium | reverse complement strand
GCGGCCATCCTGGCCATCGTCGGCGTGGTCAATGTCCCGATCATTCATTACTCGGTGGAGTGGTGGAACACCCTGCACCAGGGTGCGACGGTGACCAAGCTGGACAAGCCATCGATCACCTGGGACATGCTCTGGCCGATGCTGGTCATGGCACTGGCCTTCAAACTGTTTTTCATCACTGTCGCGCTGGTTCGTGCGCGTACCGAAACGCTGCGTCGCGAAGCGCGCGCCAGCTGGACGAGAGAATTGTGAGCATGGAAAGAGGCTGGATGGATTTCCTGGCAATGAGCGGCTATGCACAATACGTGTGGTCCGCATTCGGCATCACGCTGTTTGCCTTGCTGCTGCTGTGGCTGCTGACTCGCGCCAGTCATCGTCGCACGCTGGCCGACATCCAGCGTCGCAACCAGGTCGAACGCCTGGCTGGTACGTCGTCTCCGAATGGGAGGAATGAAGCATGACCCGTCGTCAACAACGCATGGCCCTGGTTGCCGCAGTGGTACTCGGCGTCGCCGTCGCCGTCGGCCTCGGCCTGCGCGCCTTCGAAGAGAACCTGCTGTACTTCTACAGCACCTCGCAAGTGCTGAAAGGCGAGGCGCCGGCCGAACGCAAATTCCGCGTTGGCGGACTGGTGGTGGATGGCAGCGTGGAGCGCGAAGAGGGTTCGCTGACGGTGCGCTTCCAGCTGACCGATACGGCGACGAAGCTGCCGGTCACCTACACCGGCATACTGCCGGACCTGTTCCGCGAAGGGCAGGGCATTGTCACGCACGGCAAGCTGGTGGACGGCGTGTTCATTGCCGACGAAGTACTGGCCAAGCACGACGAGAACTACATGCCACCTGAAGTCGAGGATTCCATCAAGAGCGCCCACGAAGAAGGTGTCGCGCGTGCCAAGGCCGAGGGTCGCTATCCCGCCGGTGATGAGGACGAGCAGGAAGCCGACCAGGGCAAGGAGCCGAACTGATGGGCGACATGATTCCCGAGCTGGGGCACTTTGCCCTGGTGCTTGGCCTTGCACTGGCATTGCTGCAGGCCGGCTGTTCGCTGGTCGGCGCACAGCGCAATGACGCCATCATGGTAGCTCTCGGTCGGCGTACCGCCGTGCTGCAATTTGCGGTGGTGCTGCTGGCCTTTGTCGCACTGACGATTGCCTTTCTCGAGAACGATTTCTCGCTGTTGTATGTGGCGCAGAACTCCAACAGCGAACTGCCGACGCTTTATCGCTTCGCTGCCGTGTGGGGCGCGCATGAAGGTTCGCTGCTGCTGTGGATCCTGATCCTGGCCGGCTGGACCTACGCTGTCGTACTGGGCTCGACGCGCTGGGAAGAGCGCTTCAGCGGCAATGTCATCGGCATGCTCGGCCTGGTCAGCATCGGTTTCATGCTGTTCACGCTGCTGACGTCGAATCCCTTTGAACGCCTCCCGTTTCCGCCGGCCGATGGTCGAGACCTGAATCCGATCCTGCAGGATCCGGCGCTGGCCATTCACCCGCCCATGCTCTATCTCGGTTACGTCGGCTTTGCCGTGCCGTTCGCATTCGCGCTGGCTGCCTTGTTGCAGAAGGACAACAGCGTGCTGTGGGCACGACGCGCACGCCCCTGGACCGCGGCGGCATGGTTGTCGCTGACCCTCGGCATCACCCTTGGCAGCTGGTGGGCCTACTACGAGCTTGGCTGGGGTGGCTGGTGGTTCTGGGATCCCGTCGAGAATGCATCGTTCATGCCATGGCTGGTCGGCACGGCCTTGCTGCATTCGCTGGCCGTCACCGAGCAGCGCAAGGCCTTTGTCAGCTGGACAGTGCTGCTGGCCATTGCGACATTCTCGCTGAGCCTGCTCGGCACCTTCCTGGTGCGCTCGGGCGTACTGGTGTCGGTGCATGCCTTTGCCTCCGACCCCTTGCGTGGCGTGTTCATCCTGGCCTTCCTGCTGGCGGTCGTCGGCAGTGCGCTGGCGCTATATGCCTGGAAGGCACCGCAATTGCCGAAGGGCACCGGCTTCAAACCCTGGTCACGCGAGTCCTTCCTGCTGCTGAACAACCTGCTGCTGACCGTTGCCGCCGCGGCTGTGCTGCTTGGCACGCTGTATCCCTTGTTCCTGGATTCGCTGAACCTCGGCAAGATTTCCGTCGGGCCTCCGTATTTCAACGCCATATTCGTGCCATTGATGGTGCCCTTGCTGGCAGCCGTGGCGATCGGACCCCTGGTGAACTGGAAAAAGGACAAGGCAAACGAAAACCTTCGACAGCTGCGCTGGCCGGCAGTGATCAGCGTCGTGTTGCTGGTCTTCGGCATTACCGTTGCCTGGGGCGTCGCCGGGGTGATGGTCACGCTGGGTCTGTGGCTGGCGTTCTGGGTGCTGGCCAGTGCCTTTGTCGACGTGCTGCGACGTCGCCGCGCCGGTGTCAGCGTGCCGCTGCGGAGCTGGGGCATGTCGCTCGGTCACCTCGGCCTCGGCGCCACGGCGCTGGGCATCGCAGCGGTATCGGGCTACGGCCTGGAGCGCGATGTCGTGCTGGCGGAGGGCGAACCCGTGCCGCTTGGACAGTACGAATTCATGCTGCATGACCAGGGCGAAATCGAAGGCCCGAACTACACAGCCATCGGCGCCGACATCCTCGTAACCCGCGAGGGCAGCAATGTCGCCGACCTGCATTCGCAAAAACGTGTCTACCGCGTGCAGCGCAACGCCATGACCGAGGCGGGCATCGATCCCGGCCTGTGGCGTGATGTGTATGTGGCGCTGGGCGAACCCTTGAGCGAAACCAGCTGGAGCGGACGTATCCAGGTCAAACCGATGGTGCGCTGGATATGGCTGGGCGGCCTGCTGATGGCTCTCGGTGGCCTGCTGGCGGCGCTTGACCCCCGCTACCGGGAACGCAGCCGTGACAAGGCGGGGCAGGCATGAATTTCCGCTTTGTCCTGCCATTGGTGATCGTCGGCCTGCTGGGCATTGTCTTCTGGCGTGGCTTGTTCCTGAACCCGACCGAGGTGCCATCTCCCTTGATCGGCAAGCCGGTGCCGACATTCGACCTGCCGGGCCTGTATGACGAGAGCGAAGGCCTGAGCAGTGCCGATTTCGAGGGCGAAGTCAGCCTGCTGAACGTCTTCGGCAGCTGGTGCCCGGGCTGCCACGAGGAACACCCCTTGCTGATGCGCTTCGCCGCCACGCATGACATTCCGTTGCATGGATTGAACTGGAAGGATGACCGCCAGGCAGCGATCACCTGGCTGAATCGCAGTGGCAACCCCTATACGCGCATCGGTTACGACCTGCCCGGCAATGTCGGTATCGACTGGGGCGTGTATGGCGCACCGGAAACCTTCGTGGTCGATGCCAGGGGCATCATTCGCTACAAGCATATCGGCCCGCTGACCACCGCGGTGATCGAGCAGCACCTGCTGCCGACGATCGAGGAACTGCGAGCCGAAGCGCGCGCACTGCCAGGAGGTGCACGATGAACAGACTGACAGTACTGGTGTTTGGCCTGTTGGTCGCGCTTGCAGCAACAGCCGCACCCGAGCCGGAGTTCGCCAGCGAGAGCGATGCCGAACGCTACCGCGAACTGACCAACGAGCTGCGCTGCCTGGTCTGCCAGAACCAGACGATAGCCGACTCCAATGCACCGCTGGCCGTGGATCTCCGCGAGCAGGTAGCAGGCTTCGTCAAGGAAGGGCAGAGCAACGAGCAGATCATCACGTACCTGACCGACCGCTATGGCGATTTCGTGCTCTACCGACCTCCGGTCAGGTCTTCGACGGTCCTGCTGTGGGCGGGACCTTTCCTGTTGCTCGGCATCGCGCTGCTGGTGATGTGGCGCATCCTCAAGCAACGCAGCCACATGGCCCTGGACGACGACGAGGAATCGAACTGATGCTGTTCTGGATCGCTGCTGGATTACTGCTGGCCGCCTGCGCCTTGCTCGTTTCCCTGCCGCTGTTGAGACAGGGACGAACCAGCCAGGGCATCTTGCTCGGCATTGCGCTGGCCGGCATCAGCCTTGGGCTATACAGCCACCTTGGCAGCCCCAACCTGGAAGTCACCCGGGCGGACAGCGCCGCTAACGGCCAGCCCGACATCGGCAAGATGATCGTCCAGCTCGAGAAACGACTGCAGGATTCGCCGGACGATCTTGACGGCTGGCTGATGCTTGCGCGCAGTTATGTCGTCATGGGTGATTACGCTCGCGCTGCCGAGAGTTTCCAGCAGGCACTGAAGCTGGCCGGTGGCCCGGATGACAATATCGAGATTGCCGCGGCCTACGCCGAAGCGCAGGCATTGAATGATCCAGCGTCACTGGATGGCGAGACGGGTGCGCTGTTTGAACGCATCCTGCGAATGGACCCGGGGAATCCCCGTGGCCTCTGGTATGGCGGTCTCGCGGCGCAGTCCCGTGGCAATGGCGAACTCGCCGTGGAGCGATGGAAGTTGCTGCTGGCTGTTCCCGACCTGCCGGACAGCTTCCGGGCCGTCGTCGAAAACCGACTGCGAAGCCTGGACCCGGACGCTGCGCCGCCGCCGGAAGCTCTCGTTGACGTCAGGGTGACAGGGGATGCCTTGCCGGCAGACATGCCAGCCGATGCGAAGTTGTTCGTCTTCATTCGTGATCCATCGACGGCCGGCCCGCCTCTGGCGGCACAACGGGTTGACGATCTCGCCTTGCCGGTGACAGTCTCATTGAGTGCTGCGGATTTCATCGGTGTCAACGAACTTCCCGATGGCACGCTCGAGGTCGGGGCACTGCTGAGTACCAGCGGGGATGCTTCGCGGCCGGACTGGCGAGGCGCCAGCAGCTGGAGCCCCGACACTGACGGACTCGTCACCATCGACCTGACCGCGATCGAATCCGCAGCGGAAGAGTCCGACGCTCGTCCCGACAAAGACGAAGGCATCGAATAACACGACATGAACGGCATGACACCAAGCAGCAAACCCGGTCTGCGCACGCAATGGCGTGCGCTGCTGCTTGCATGCGTCCTGGCCCTTTCGGCTTGCGGCGCCGTCGAACTTGCCTACAGCATGGCGCCACGGCTGGCCGTCGAATTTGCCGACGAATATTTCTACCTGAACACACGCCAGGAATCGGAAGCGCTGGCGCTGTTCAAGGCGCGCAAGGCCGAGCACGAGGTGCGCGAATTGCCGCTGTACTACGCCTTTGCCGAGCGCGTCGAACAACGCTTCCTGGCAGGCCTGACACCAGAGTCGCTGGATGCCAGTATCGACGAAGGCGAACAGCTGCTACGGCAAGGCGTGCGCGATACCATGCCGGCAATTGCCGAGATCATGGCAGGCCTGGACGAGGACCAGCGTGCCTACTTCGTCGGCAAGCTCGAAGAAAAGGAGCAGGAGTACCGCGAGCGCATTGCCGAGGAGCGCAGCGACAAGGAACGTGAAGAAAACGAATTCGAGGACATGGAAGAGTGGATCGGCGAGCTCAACGAGGAACAGAAGCGCCTCATCAGATCACATGTCGCCAGGATGCATGACAATCGTCCGCTCTGGCTGGCATGGCGGGTAGCGCGCAATGACGGCCTGGGCCAGCTGTTGCTGGACAACGCCGGGCAGCAGGAAATCGAGTCGTTCCTGAAGCGCTCCTGGGTCGATCGTGTCGATCTCCCTGCCGAGCTTGCCGAGCGCTCCACGCACAATCGCCAGCAAAGCATAGAAATGATCCTGGCATTGCAGGAAACCTTGACCGACAAGCAACGTGACAAGGTTCTGAAACGGATTCGTGAAGCCCGCGAGCTCGTACTCGCGCTGATGCCTGCGGAAGTCGAGCGGGAGCTGCTTGCGGTAGCCGTCCGGAAAGGTGACTCGCAATGAGCAAGCCACCCATCAAGGGCAGCCAGCTCGGCGGGGAAGTGATCGAGCCGATTCGCCTGAAACCGCTCTGGCAGATCTACCTGTCGATGTTCCTAGGACTGAAAAAGGAATCCACGGATCTCGCGGCTCCCTTGCCGGATGTCGTCTACATCCAGCGTGGCCGACGAGTCTCCCAGGATGACATGCTGGCTTACCAGCAGGTTTGCGGTGCCAGCCCTCCGGACCTGGTGCCACCGATTTATCCGCACATCATGGCAACGCACCTGCAGTTGCAACTGATGGACTCCGAGCATTTCCCGTTTTCGCTGGCCGGCCTCGTGCACATGGGTCAATCCATCGAGTGGCATGCCGACATGCCGATCAATGGCAGCTACGACGTGGTCTGCAAGATAGAGGGACCGCGCGAAACCGATCGAGGCTGGGAATTCACCTTGCTCACCGACGTGCTGAAGGCCACCGAGCGGGTCTGGCACGAGAAGATCGATTTCCTGAAACCCGATCCGAAGAAGCGTGCCCGGCCACGGCGCCACAGCCGATCGGGCGATGCCGTGCATTTCGTTCCGCTGTTGCACCTCCAGTTCGAAGAAGACATGGGGCGACGCTATGCGCGCGTCTCCGGAGACTGGAATCCCATTCACCTGAGCCGCTTCCTGGCCAAGCGCTTCGGATTCAAGCGACCCATAGCGCATGGCATGTTCTCGCTGGCTCGCTGCCTGTCGATCCTGCAGGCGAGGGGAGTCGAACTGAATGGCATGAAGCTGGAAGGCAGCTTCCGCGCACCGGTCATGCTTCCGGCTTACACCAACTTCAGCCTGGGCGACCGCGAACCCGACAGGAATTTTGCCCTTACCGATGCGCGCAAAGGCCGCATCCTGGTGGAGGGGCACCTTTCGGAACTGAACTAGGCAGCGAAATGTCGTGCCGCTAGAAAAAAGGCCTGCCGCAATGGCAGGCCTTCCTGGTTCCGGTGAACCGGAATGTCAAAGTTCGAGTTCGGCCACGCCTTGCTCGAAAACGATGTCCACCGGGATGTCGTTGTCGGACAGCCGGTCCAGCGCCGCCTTCAGGGAAGCGCCAACCTGGCCTTGCTCGGACATCAACTTGTCGACACCTTCGTAGTCGCCATTGCCCTGCAGGGTAAGGATCAGGCGTGACAGGTCTTCCACGGCCTGCTGCATGTTGTCGAAGTCCACGGCGTAGGTGCCGTTCTGTTCGTCAAGAACAAATGCACCGGCTTCGCGGAAGAAGTTGAATCGCACCATGTTGGCCTGGCCATGAGCGCTGGATGCCCCGAAACGGGTGGAGCGGAAGATGCCGGCGAGGAACGTGGTGTAGTAGTCCATCATCTCGGTATCCGGAAGCTCGCCGCGCTTGTGCAACTCGGTGATCATGTAGAGGCCGAGGATGTCGGCCTTGCCTTCTTCCATCGGGCTGGCATGTTCCTTGAGCGCTTCACGCACCGTAACGGAACCGTCGATGGTGTTCTTGATGCCGAGGCCATGCGCCACTTCATGGAACATGGTGTTGGCAAAGAATGCATCGAAGGTAATGTGCTTGCGCTGCTCAGGTGTGATCAGCACGTCGGCAATCGGCACCAGGATGCGATCGAACTTGGCGCGCATGGCATTCTTGAGCTGCAGGCGACGCGTACCTTTCTCCAGCTGAACCTGCTCGTCATTCGGCAGGTTGATGGCGATGGTCTTGGAACCGGCATTGCTGTGGCCGGCATAGAAAACGACGTCATAGGCATTCAGGTCGGCATCCGAGCCCGGCATTTCCTGCTTGTACTCTTCGGCAACCGGCAGGCCTTCCTGCAGCTCGGGCAGGAACGCCGCGTAGCGTGCCAGGCGCTCGCTCCATTCCAGGTCCTTCAGCAGCACATAGGATTCATAGGCAGCTCGATACCCGAAGAGGCGATCCTCGTAGGTTTCGATCGGCCCGATTACCAGCTCGATGGCATTGTCCTTCATGTCCATCCAGGCCATGTCGCTGGGCTGGTAGTCGTCGGTCATGAACGCATCGGCGCGCATGCGCAGGTACTCGGCAAACTGCGGATCGTCAGCGAGCTCGGCAGCTTCGCGAAGCAGGTTCGCCGCAGCGCGCAGTTCGTCGGTGAATGCCTCGTGGTAGGGCTCCAGGTACAACGCCCCTTCGGCATCACGGCGCACGAAGGAATACAGGCCGCGCTTGCCTTCCTGTTCCCAGGCCTCGAATTCCTCCTTGCTCATGTCGGCAGGATAGAACTGTGCGCCCTCGGGCTTTGCACCGACTTCGTTGATGAAGCTGCGTTCGCCATTGAGGCGGTCCCAGGGGCCATAGTTGATTTCCGCGAAGCGCTGCACGCGCTCGTTGTCGATGCCGCTGAGCAAGGCGCGCTTGTCACCCCAGGCCTGGCGCCAGAACAGCTCGTCCATGATCTCCGATGCCTCGATCAGCAGCGGAATCATCTGTTTCTGGTTGGCAGACAACGTCGAGGTGTCGGCCGTCAGCGTGACAGACGCATAAATGTCGAGACGGTCTTCAAGGTAGTCCATGTCGCCACTGTAGGGCGCATCCGCGGCCATGTTCGAGGTTCCTGCCTTGCTGGCATCCGACGAAGTGTCGGATTCGGACGCGTTGTCGCACGCGCTCAGCAGGCCAAGGAACAGAACCATGGCCAGCATACGATTCAAGACTTGCATTGATGACTCTCCAGGTGATTTGAAGCGAAATGATTCAGGAAGGGCGGGCACCCAGTTCTACCAGGGTCTCGATGTAATGCCGCAGTTCGTCATAACTGGCGCCGGCGAAGTTTTCGTAGTTGAGGTGCACGAAATACTCCGATTGCGAGAACCGCCGGATGTGCACGACCTTGCAGTCGACCTCGATCTCCCCGACAGAGTCGGCGGGCAGGGCAAAGCAGGCCCTCACGCGCGGCGCCTCGTCCGGCGTGGTCTTGTCGAATTTCGGGGCAATGGAACGCAGGGCGGTGCGGTCGCAGCGGATCATCATGCCGGCAAGCGAAACATCCGTGATGTCGCCATGTGCAATGGTGTCGTCATCGCCGCGAAACTCGACAGGCGTTCGCAGCTCGAATCGCTGGTTGACCCGCCTTTCCTGTTCCCGTTTCCTGCTGCTCGTTTCCACTGCAAGTATTTCCGATATCGGCTTGGGTCTTGAAAACAGCCTTATCATGGCATCCCTCCTCGAGAGCCCGGCAGCTGCACGAAATTTACCGTACTGCTTGCTGCGTCGACCTTCAATATGACGAAAGCCGCTGGGCACTCAAAACCATGCTCAAAATACTGTTTTATAGGCCTGGCTGACGCAATTCCGTGATCCCGGCCTCTTTTTTGGCATTTGCCACCATTGTCCGGACCTCGGCCAGCAACGCCGGGGCGTCGTAGATGATGCCATCCTTGATGGTCCAGCGAACGCCGCCGGCCCGCACGATATTGCCCTCGTCATCCAGCTGGATGGCACCGGTGCCGTACAGCAGCTTGAAATTGCCGAGGGGGTTGCCGGGAACGACGACAAAATCGGCTTTCTTGCCGGGCTCGATCGAACCCACCTGGCCAGCCATGCCGATGGCCTCGGCGCCGTGCAGGGTCGCGGCCCGCACCACTTCCAGCGGGTGGAAGCCGGCTTCCTGCAACAATTCCAGTTCCTGGATGTAACCGAATCCGTAGATCTTGTAGATATAGCCGGAGTCCGAGCCAACCGTGACGCGGCCCCCATGGTTCTTGTAGTCATTCACGAAGTCCATCCAGCGACGGAAATTGGCCTTCCAGGCAATTTCGTCGGCCGTGGACCAGTCGAACCAGTAGGAACCATGCGAATCAGCGCTGGGACGGAAAAACTCCCAGAGCGAGGGCAGGGTGTACTCGTCATGCCATTCGGCTCGCCGCTGCGCCATCAGGTCCCGATTGGCTTCGTAGATCGTGAACGTGGGGTCGAGGGTGAAATCGAGCGCTATCAGGCGATCGCGAACCGTTTCCCAGCGCTCGCTGCCCGGCGCGGCCGCCTGCTGCCAGAGGCGACCGGCCTCGGCAAAGCGGTGGTATTCATTCATGTAGTTGTAGTCAGCCGGGTAGTCCTGAACCGTCCGATCCGTGAACAGCGCTTCGGGCAGCCCGTACCAGTGCTCCATGGTGGTCAAGCCCCATTCCGCCGTATCCATGACATCGGCACGGGTCACGCCGAGCTGGGCATGGTGCATGGCGGAGCGCAATCCCTGCTTGCGGATCTCATCCAGCGTTGCCTGCAGCACCTCGGGCCGGGCGCCGAACAGCTTCACGCCATCAGCGCCAGCCTTTGCCTGGCGACGCACCCAGGCACGGGCTTGCTCCGGGGTGGTGATCGGTGCGGATTCACCACTGCCAAAGAAAACGTAAGCCTTGATGCGCGGCGCGGTGATGCGATTGGCCGCGCTCCGGCGCTTGTGCTCCAGCACGAAATCCAGGCCGTTGCCGCTACCAGGGTCACGGATGGTCGTGATGCCATGACCCATCCAGAGCTTCATTACGTAATCCGCGGGGGTTCCCTGGTCGACACCACCGATATGGCCATGCATATCGACGAATCCAGGAAGGACGTACATACCGCTGACATCCAGCAGGCGGGTGCGCGAATCTATCTCGTACTGGCCACCGATGGACACGATCCTGTCGTTTTCAACCAGGATATCGACCGGCCCGTAAGCCGGGGCACCGGTGCCGTCGACCACGATGCCGCCCTTCAGCACGAGACGATCGAAAGGCCCCTCGCCATGCTGGCGTTCGGACGCCGGCTCGATACTGGCCGCGCTGGCAAGCATGGGCAGGGACAGCAACAGGAACAGCAGTGATTTCATCCGTCGGGCTCCAGGTCCGGCTCAGGGGCAGAGCGGGCGCGCGTGCAGGCACACATGTCAGCCAGGAAAGCTTCCTGACCGGGCATAGCGATCAGTCGTCGGGCAGGGACTCGTCTATGAACGATTCCAGGGCATGGTAGCCATCACCCAGGAAATTGGTGAACTTGACGCCGATTCGCTGATCGTCCGGTCCGGACTTGCGCAAGGAAACGAGCAAGGCATTGGCCCGGATCTTGGCGCGCGTGCCGTCCTGCAGGCGCAGGCGCAGGCGAATTTCCACGCTCTTCGGCGCATCGGCATCAGGGGGGCCTTCCGGCAGCAGGCGCGAAGCCGTCGGCTCGTCGCAGAGCAACTGCATGCCGGTCAGCGAAAGGTCCAGGGCAAGGGTCGGGAAGACGCCGCCATCCGTGTCGACCACCTCGACCGAGTGTTCTGTTTCCACCCGGGGAAAGTCCCGCCGCTCTTCACTCATCGATCTGCCCCCTGAGGCTTGTGGTTCTTATTGAGTTGCCGTGCACCGCGGTTATCCTGACACAGGCTCGAAACCGAGTCGAGCCGCGGCATTGAAGGCTTCGAGCCGTTCAATCGACCGCGTCATTCGTCATCATTCTGCGGCGGCAGGTAGGCATCGATGTACTTGGTGGAAAGTTCGACACACAGGTTTTCATAGGCCCTGACCGCGTCTTCTTCGTCGCGGTATATCTTGGCGGTCCGACCCACACCAGGGCGCGCCGGCAATTCCAGGATCCACAGGACGGCATCGCCACCCAGCAGCACGCCGAGCAGGGCAACGAAAATTCCGCGAATTTCCACCCGCATGACCGTATCCATGACCGGTTCCAGCGGCAGGCGCTGGTCGGGCGGCAGGGCGGACGGCGCGAGGCGGTCAGTGTCGGGTGATTTGCCCGCATCACGGAACTCGGCAATCTGTTGTTTGGCGGAATCGATCGAAGGGTAGCCGGTACGAGCCAGGGGGTAACCATTGGGGGCGATGGCAAAGGCCCGCTCGCTGCTGTCCAGGCTGATGACAATGACGCGGTATCCCCCGCTCAGCGAGAGTGTTCCTTCGTAAAACAACCGCTTGTCATACTTAGTCATTTCAATAACTTACCGAACGTTTTTAACGTTAAATCACTTAAGCGGAAGTGCATTCAGCCGGGGATAGTCCGGCTGCCACATCATGGCATCGATGCGGGCTTTCAATTCCGCCTCGCTGGACTCCTCGGCCAGCCCGGAGGCAACGGCCTCGCGCGCGACCGCCAGCGCGATCCTGGCCGAAACCTCTCGCAACTGGCCAAGCGAAGGAAACAGCCGACCGGCATCCAGCATGTCCTCGGGAGTTTGCTGCGCCAGCGACTCGGCCGCGGCCGTGAACAGGCCGTCGGTGATCTCCCGCGCCTGGCTGGCCAGCGCACCGAGACCGACGCCAGGGAAGATATAGACGTTGTTGCCTTGCGAGATGTCGTGAACACGTCCATTCAGTTCAACCGGCTCGAAGGGGCTGCCGGTTGCCAGCAGGGCCCGGCCGTCGGTCCAGCGCAGCACATCCTCCGGGATTGCCTCGGAATAGCTGGTCGGATTGGAAAAGGGGAAGATCACCGGGCGCGCGCAGTGCGCGGCCATGGTGCGAATGATCTGTTCGTCGAAAATGCCCGCCTGACCGGACGTCCCGATCAGCACCGTCGGCTTGAACTGTTCGACAACGCTGCCGAAGCTCCGCGCCTGCCGGTCACCCAGGCCGTGTTTCGCCGCCAGCGCTTCCGACCAGGCGAATTCCTGCTTGTGGGCGTCATCGATGCTGCCGTCGTCGACCAGCAAGCCGCGCGAATCGAGAACAGCGATCGCTTCCGCCAGGGAATCGTCGGCCAGGCCGTCACGCTGCATCGCGTCGCGCAGCTGGCGTGCAATGCCCACACCGGCTGCGCCTGCACCCAGAATCAGGACGCGATGCCTGGCCAGCGGGGTGGAGGTAATGCGACAGGCCGCCAGCACGCCCGCGAGGGCGACCGCAGCAGTCCCCTGGATATCGTCATTGAACGAGAGAATCCGTTGTCGATAGCGGTCCAGCAGCCGGAAAGCATTGGCCTTCTTGAAGTCTTCCCACTGCAACAGGATGCCCGGGAAGATGTCGCGCACAGCGGTGACGAACTCTTCCAGCAGCGCGTCATAGGCCTCGCCACGCAGGCGCGGATGGGGCCAGCCGATGTACAAGGGGTCATCGAGCAATTCCTGGTTGTCGGTGCCAACGTCAAGGCAGACGGGCAGGGTATGCGAAGGGTGAATGCCTGCGCCGACGGTGTAGAGCGCGAGCTTGCCGATCGGTATGCCCATGCCGCCTGCGCCAAGATCGCCCAGGCCCAGGATGCGCTCCGCATCGGTAACGACGATCAGCTGGACTTCCTTGTAGGGCGAGTTCCGCAACACGTCTGCGATGCGACCCTTGTCCTCCGGCGTGATCCACAGGCCGCGTCCACGCCGGAAAATATGCGAGTACTGCTTGCAGGCTTCACCCACCGTCGGGGTGTAGACGATGGGCAGGAATTCCTCGAGGTTCTTTTCCAGCAGGCGGTAGAACAGGGTTTCATTGCGGTCCTGCAGCGCCGCGAGGCCGATGTACTGCTCCAGCGGTTCGCTCTTGCGGGAAATGTGCTCGTAGGCGCGCGCTTCCTGATCTGCCGTGCTGGCAATATGCTGCGGCAGCAGACCGCGCAGACCGAAGACATCCCGTTCCTCGTCAGTGAACGCCGTGCCCTTGTTCAGAAGGGGATGGGCCAGCAGTTCGCGGCCGCGCAATTTCACATCAACGGTCGGACGACCGTCATCATCACGATAGAATCGAAACGTTTCCATGGAGTGCAGTCATCTCCGGCTCTGGCTCCGATGGGAGCATTCTGACATGTAAACGCTGGTTGTACCGCCATGCCTACCGAAAAGAAAAGCCGGGCAGGAGCCCGGCTTTCCTGCGAATGGTCCTGGCACCCGTCAGCGGGTCAGGG
>JAWWBS010000060.1 GCA_033720895.1 Gammaproteobacteria bacterium | reverse complement strand
TAAAGCGCACCGGACAGCACCGTGCCCAGCAAGCGCCCCGCTGCATTGGCCATGTAGTAGAAACCGACATCCAGCGACACGCCATCGCGCCGTGCCAGCGATACGACGAGATAGGAATGGAACGAGGAATTTAGAGCGAAGATGACGCCAAAGATCGCAAGGCCCGCCATCAATGCCGTGCCAGCCTCGATCGACGTGTGCAGCGACGCCGCGAGGCCGAACATGGCCACAGCCAGCGCGAAAGCCAGCAGCTCTGCCAACCCCCTGCTGGCGCCCTGCTCCCGCGCTTTGAGCAAGCCTGGTGTCAGCGACTGCACCAAACCGTAGCCGATAATCCACAGGGCCAGGAAGCCGCCGACACTGGCGAAACTCCAACCGAGCTCTGCCTGCAGGTAGACCGGCAAGGCAATCACGAACCAGGTATCGCGCGCCGCAAACAGGAACAGGCGCGCTGCCGACAGGATGTTGATTGCCGCGCTCTTGGAAAACACATGGCTGAACTTCGGGCGGTAGGTGCTTTTGCCCAGCTGGCCAGGCAGCAGGAAAAGCATCACCAGCAAGGTCGCGAATATTGCCGCCGCCATGAGCAGCACACTGCCGGCCAGCCCGAAGGCCGCCAACATGATACTGCCAAGGAAATACCCGAGGCCCTTCAAGGCGTTCTTCGAGCCGGTCAGTACCGCAATCCACTTAAACAATCCCGCCTGGTCGGAATCCGGCACCAGCAGCTTGACGGAACTCTTGGCGCTGGTCTTGCTCAGGTCCTTGGCAATGCCTGACAAGGCCTGGGAAACCATGACATAGGGCACCGTCAGCCAGGCCTCGGGCGCAGTCAGCATCAGCAGCGCGACAACCTGCAGCAACATACCCAGGTGCAGCGCTCGCGCAAGACCGATGCGCGCACCCAGCCAGCCACCGAAAAGATTGGTCACGATGCCGAAGAATTCATACAGCAGGAACAGCGATGCAACTTCCAGCGCCGAATAGCCACGCGTGTAGAAGTACAGCAGCACCAGCATGCGCAGCGCGCCGTCGGTGATCGTGAATGCCCAGTATGCGCCGGTGACCGCCGCGTACTGGCGCAACGTCGATGCTGCCGTCATGCCGTTCCCTGCCTCCTGCTCGATGCCGCTGCGATGATAGCCCGATGCGGGAAAATTTCCGAACGCCAGGCGCAGGAGGTCTAGACTTGCAAGAGGCTCGCGCTTCGAGGAGTGGCACCATGAAGAACATCATCAGCCTTGCGCTTCTCGCCGGCTTTGCCGCAACCGCCGCGGCCGGTGACATCGTCATTCGCAATGACAACGACTACCCGCTGGCCGGCAAGGTCGACTGGCAATGCAGCTACCCGGGCGACGATGCAGACCCCGAGACCCGCCTGCAGCATGCCGACTTCGCAACCGACCCGGGTGGCCGCTTCAGCGTCGAAGCCTGCCGGAGTCGCCCGCAGGCGGCGCCGCTGACCATCATCATCCGGGTCAGTTACGAGAACGGCTGGGGCAATCCCGCCGAGCACGGCCGGGAAATCATTTTCGATCCGGGCGAGGCCTTCGAGTCGACCGAGTTCGTGCTGCCGCGCCTCGACAAGCAGGTGGATGAGGAATAGCAGGCGCTCGCCCCGGTCGCGCCGCCCATCGCATCGGTGAATGATCTGCATCTTGCCTCGACCCGCGGGACAGGTAGCGGGCAGCACGCAAGGCTGTCACGTGACGGATTCGATGCCTACGCTGGCGGGCGATCTCGCGGCGGCCACTGTGATGCATCAATGCAGTCCCGGTAGGCATGCCAGCTGGCATGACCAATGACCGGCAGGATGACGACGAAGCCGACGAACAGGGTCAGCGTACCGAGCAACACGCCCGCGACAATCAATGCCGCCCAGAAGAACATCACCGGCTTGTTGCGCAATACCGCATTGACGCTGGTCAGCACGCAGGTGATGGCGTCGGCCTGCTTGTCGAGCAGCATCGGCAAGGACACGGCGCTCGCCAGGAACACGATCGCCGCAAACACCGCTCCCACCGATGTGCCCACACCAAGAAAAATCCACAGGTCACGAGCAGCCGTTGCACCCTCGGAGGGAAAGAACACGTGCACCATTGATGCCGCCCGCGCCCAGACCAGGAAGACGATGGTCAGCACCACCATGAAGACTGCCGCACTGCCGACTGTCGCCGCGACAGCCCGCACGCTGCGCCGGAAGCGCGGCGGTTCACCACGCTGCAGCTGGTCACTGAGGGAATAGACCGTGATCGCCAGCAAGGGACCGAGCAGGACGAAGCCGGACATCATGCCCAGCAGCAGACCGAGGTTGCCGAAATACCAGGCCAGTCCGCTGACCATCCAGCTGACGAGCACCATCGCAATGCCGAAAGCGGCACTGCGGCCCTCGCTGTTGCGGAAGTCCCGCCAGCCAAGCTGCAACCACGCGAGTGGCGCGCGCAGGTCGAGACGGCGGCACGGCGCCACGAACGGCAATGTATCGGTATCAGGATGCGTCATGTGGTCCCCGCCTGGCGTTCCGGTTCGAGCATGCCAGCGGTTGCGCCGGCAGCCAAGCCACCCTCAGCCGGCGACGCAATTCCTGCCCGCTTCCTTGGCCTCGTAAAGCCGGGCATCGGCACGCCGCAACCAGTCCGTCCAGAGCTCGTCTGCCTGGCGCATGGCAACCCCGATGCTGGTGGTCACGGTGTGCTGGTCCAGCAACTGCGCGTTGCTGACCGCCAGCCGCAGTTCCTCGGCAACGCTGCCGGCCTGCTGGGTGTTGGTGTCGTGCAGCAGGATCAGGAACTCCTCGCCACCGGTACGGTAGATGCGATCGCTGCTGCGCAAGCGCTGCTTCAGCAACGTCGCCGTGCCGACCAGCACCTTGTCGCCGGCGTCATGACCGAATCGATCGTTGATGCTCTTGAAGTGGTCGAGATCCAGCGCCAGCAAGGCCATCGGCACGCTGGTGCGCCGATGTTGCTCGATGGCCCGGGCCAGGTCGTCCTGCAACAGTGCGCGGTTGTACAGGCCAGTCAGTGAATCGGTCACTGCAATGTCATGCAGCTTCTTCTGCTGGCTGGCGATCACCCGCAGGAAGATGATGGCAAACAGGCTGGCCGCGAACAGCGTGGCCGCCACGCGCACGACCAGGCTTTCATCCAGCACCTGCCCTGCGGTCGGCACGGCCATGATGACCAGCAAGGCATTGGCAAACCAGGCATGGCGCTCCGGCAACATCATGTAGAACGAGAAAATCGCGGGATAGCACCACAGCACGCCAATGACGCCCTGTGTGCTGATGGAGAAGAAAAGATAGACCACCACGATCGGCACCAGGCCGAACAGCGTCAGGCGGACGGGAAACCTGCCGCGGCGAATGCTCCAGGCGTTGTAGCCGAGGATCGCGACGATGAACAAGGAGCCAAAACCGAGACCGATCCGGCCCTGCATGAAATTGTTCAGTGAAAACGGCAGCAGGATCAGCACGCCCAGCGCCGACAGCGCCATGGTTGCCGCCATGCGGAAATCCTTCTGCGCCAGCACGTTCTTGAGCCCCCGGTCCATGGAAACCGATTTTACCTAATATCGGCGGCAAGCGGGAACGACAACCTGCCCAGAATATGCTGATTCTTGTCCCTGTAAAAAAACCGGCCCGGGGATACCGGGCCGGTCCTGCCAGGGGCAAGGGTTCCAGATTGGGGATCAGTTGTCCTGCACCAGGACCGCTTCGATGCTTGCCACCTCGTTGGCGGCAATGGCCGTGTAGATACCGCCATCGACCAGCGTCGGCGTAACGTCGATCACTGTCGTGGTAGTGCCGGTCACATTGACCTGCACGTTCACATCACCGGCACCGACCGTGAGGTAGTCGGAGATCGCCTTGAACGGCACATCGGTCAGGACCTCCGTACCGTCAACCAGCACATCGACGTTGGGAGCATCCGGCGAGGCGTGCACCACGCGCAGCTTCGCTTCACCCGCAGCGGGCGGAGCGAGGTCATCGCTGCTGGCCAGCGGCTCGATGCTGGCCACGAAGTTAACGGCCGCTACCGTGATGGTCTCGGAGGCGGCGACCTCGACGTCCTGGTCAATGACCGTTGTCGTGGTGCCGGTCACGTTGACCTTGACGTTGCGCGTGCCGGCATCGACCACGAGGTAGTCGGAAACCGCCTTGAACGGCACGTTGGTCAGCACGACCGCATCATCCACCAGGATGTCGACGTTCGGCGCATCCGGGGAGAGATGCGCTGCGCGGATGGCACCGCGGCTGTCGGTCACGGTCGCAAAGGTGGAATCATCGACATACGCGCCAACCAGGATCGGGGCCACCGTCGGCTCCGGGTTTTCCAGCGCAACGGCGGTGAAGACATCACCCTCGCCCAGCGCGATCGGTTGCGAAACATACAGCGGATCCATCGAACCGGTCGCCGTCACCGTCACGGCATAGCTGCCGGCGGGAACACTGAGGAACTCGGTGTAATCCTTGAAGGAGACATTGGTCGCCAGCGGCGACAGGGTACCTCCCGGGGCGCTCGCGTAGATGTCCACGGCCGGCGCGCCGGGCGCTCCATGGACCAGTCGCAGCAGCCCGTTGCCCGTCGCAGCGCCCTCGTTGCTGTCGTCGAGCACCAGCACTTCGAGGCTGTCGAGGGTGTTGGCCGCGATGGCGGTGTAACGCGTTTCGGGGGCCAGCTCGACCGGGTCAAGGCTCAGCGCGGTGGTGCTGGTTCCGGCTGCATTGATGTCCAGCTTGAAGCCTTCCGAGGGCACGGGCAGGTAGCCGGTGCCGGCCAGGTAGGCAGCACCGCTGATCGCCGCATTGTCATCCACCAGCACGTCAACGGCCGGCGCATCCGGCGAGCCGTGCACGACGCGCAGTTCGGCAACCGGCGGCGCGAAATTCGGATCGTCACCGTCCAGGCAGCCACCCAGTGCCAGGGGCAGCGCCAGGGCACTGAAAAGCAGGGTCGTTCTCTTGAGCATGTCGAGCTCCTTTTGTGGCATGAATAACTAGGAGCCTTAAATCTATACAAAACCTGTACGCTTTCAAGATGCTTTTTGAAAAAATCAGACTTTTCTCACAAAAACAGGGTCTTATATGACATAAAGTACGAGTTCGTACAACTTTTATTGTGATTTTCTTGTACAACCTTTGAATTTCAGGCGAGAAAAAGGCCCCTCTCGGGGCCTTTTCAAGGTCCGCTTCGTGGTCAGGCAGCGGCCGGCCAGAGCCACATGAAGCAAAGCCCCGTCAGCAAGCCATAGACCAGCGCATCCACCAGGTCCTTGGCGATCGCCTTCCACGGCTGGCCCCACCAGATGGCATAGGGCACGACACCCAGGCCATAGGCCATGAAGGCCACCGTCCAGGTCACCCGCAGGATCGCCTGCCCATCCGCCCCGCCCAGTGTCAGCGAACCGACGTAGGCGACGAACACCGACACCACCAGGCAGTAAAGGACCCAGCTGCCCAGGCTCTTGCCCATGTTCGGCATGCCGGACTCGGCGACGAACACCACCGCCATCGGCCCTTCCTTGAACTTTTCCTGCACCTCGGGCTTCGCCATGTCGCTCATGTCCGAGCAATAGGGAATGGTGTAGATGCCGGGCTTCGCGCCCCGCATCGCCGCGCGCACGCCCTCTTCGTTCTCGAAGCCGTTGTAATCTGCCTGGTGCCAGAACTTCAGCAGCATGTGGAATGCACTGCTGGCGAAGAACACCGCTACCGCCGATACCAGGATCGGCAACCACATGGAAAAGACTCCGCTCATGATTTCCCCCTTGATGTGTTGTCCCGTTCCCAGCTTAGTCCATCTCCCGGGCAATGCGGCCTTCAGCAAGGCTTCAGCCTTTCTTCAGCCAGGCTTCAGGCGGTTTCGCGCCTGCTCGGGTCAACTGCGGCTTCCGATCAACAAGCACAGGAATGACCCATGCAACTTCATATCAAGCGCTGTTACATCCTGGCCGGGGTATTGCTCGGCAGCGTCACCGCCAACGCCACCGACCTGGCAAGCGACTCCTTGCCGACCACAACACCGGCAAGTGCCGGTTTCGACGCAACGGTACTCGCGGGCATCGACCAGGGAATGGCCGAAGGTGACTACCGGAAGCTGAGCAGCGTCCTGGTACTGCGCCACGGGCAGCTCGTTTTCGAGCGTTACTTCGAGGGCGCCGACGCGGCCACCCTGCACAACACCCGTTCGCTGACCAAGTCGGTCACTGCCATGCTGCTCGGTGCTGCCATCGATCGCGGCGCCATTGCCGACGTGAAAAGCCCGGTGTTCGACTTCTTTCCGGAGCGCCAGCCGGTCCAGCACGCCGATCCGCGCAAGACCGCGATCAGCTTCGAAGACCTGGTCACCATGAGCTCCTTGCTGGAATGCGACGACGACAACCAGTTCTCGCGCGGCAACGAGGAACGCATGTACCTGGTCGAGGACTGGATACAGTTCGGCATGGACCTGCCGATCAAGGGCTTTCCGGCCTGGATTCCGGCGCCGGGGCAATCGCCGCATGGCCGTGCCTTTTCCTACTGCACGGCAGGTTCGGTCATGATCGGTGCCGCCATCGAGCGGGCCACCGGTCAGCGCCTGGATCGCTTTGCTGACACCGCGCTGCACCAGCCCCTGGGTATCGACGAGGTCGAATGGCAATTCACCCCGACGGGCAATGCCATGGGGGGTGGTGGCCTGGCCTACCGCAGTCGCGACCTCGCCAGGCTCGGTGTGATGCTGGCCAATGGCGGGCGTTACGACAACAAGCAAGTGCTGCCGGCCAGCTGGGTCACGGCGATGCTGACGCCGAGCGCGGTGCCACGTCCGGGATTCGAATACGGTTACCTCATCTGGCGCGCGCCTTTCGAACACAAGGGCAAGCCGGTCATGGCCTGGGCGATGGCGGGCAATGGCGGGAACTACGTCTTCATCGTGCCGGAACTGGACCTGGTCGCTGTCATTACCTCGACGGCCTATGGTGAAAGCTACGGCCATCCGCAAAGCCACACGCTGTTCCAGCGCGACATCCTGAACGCCCTGCAATAGGGACGGCGCTCAGCCGGAGGGTACCGTCGGCCGATCGGCCGGCGGTACCAGTTCGCGTTGCTCCTTGACCGCCTGGCTGATGCGGTCGATCAGGGCAGCAAAGCCCGGCTGGCCGCGCATCTCGCTGAACAGCGGCGACACCTGCAACCAGGCACGATCACGAAAACCGGTTTCGACCGCGCGGTTCATTGCCGCCAGCGCTGCCACGGGATCACCGGCATGCTGGCGCAACAGGGCCAGCGATATCCATCCGGGCGGGGCATCGGCACTGCCTTCCAGTCGCCCGACCAGCGCCTCCGTCGACTCCATCGCACTCCCATGCAAGGTCGCCAGCACGCGCAGGTAATCATCATCCCGCATGGCCAGCGCGGCATCGAAGGCGCGCGCGGCCTCGGCATCGCTCCCCTCCAGCAAGGCCAGCTCGCCAGCCAGCACCTGCAGAGCCGGGTGTTGCGGTCGTTTCATTGCCGCCGCCAGCACCTGCCGCGCGTCGCTGAATCTTCCCTGGCGATAGAGGCTGGCAGGAAAGGCCGCATTGGAAAAGACATTGTCCGGATAGAGTGAAAAACTTTCGCCATACAGGGTTTCGGCAGCCGCCACGTATCCAAGCAGCTCGTAATTCCTCGCCAGTTGGAGATTGGTGAAAGTCTGGGCCGGGTCCTGCTCGCGAATTCTCAGGTTCAACGCGAGCGCCTCGGCCAGCCGACCGGTCTCTCCCATGAGGTAGGCCAGTGCAGACGCGGCGCCCGTGTTGGAAGGGTCCAGGGCAATGGCTCGCTGGTAGGCCGTGATCGCCGGGGCTATCCGACCCAGGCAGTCATTGGCATAGCCGAGCGCCTGCCAGGCCCGCGCCTCTTCGGGAAGTTCATCCAGCACGCTGCGCGCCAGCTCGCGTGCCCCTTCTGCCCAGGTTTCGTCAAAGCTGTAGCGGCAGACACGCGCGCTGTAGGTCGCGCTCAGCCCGATTCGCACCCGCGGATTCGTCGGGTCCCCGGCTAGCACCTCTTCGAACAGCGCAATGGCACGCTCGTTGTTCTCGCGCTGTCCGATGCCGGCGTAATACTCCGCCCGCTCAAGCCGGGGATCGACGCTTGCTTCGGTTGCTGCCTCGCCCGGCTCGTCGGCAAGCCAGGCGTGCTGCATCCACAGCCCGCCCGCCAGCAGCATGATCAACAGGGATATCCACATCGCTCTAGATGGCACGACGGGCTTCTCCCCCGGCGATGCTTCGGTCACGGGAGTCGTGACAGGCCGAGGTGCAAAGCCAAGCTGGTAACCGCGACCGCGAACCGATTTGATGTAACGCGGCTCCGCCGCCGAATCATCGAGCGCCTGGCGAAGCAGCTTGATGCGTTGCGTGACGGTTTCCTCGCCGACAACGCTGGGCGCCCAGACACCCTCGATCAGCTGGTCGAAGGTCAGGACGCGATCGCCATGCTGCAGCATGTATGCCAGCAGTCGAAAACTCAGGCCATTGACGGAGAGCGCCTCGCCCGCACGCGAAACTCGTTCACGATCGATATCGATCAATAGGTCATCAAGCCGAAACTGCATGCGGCTGCACCACGTCTGGAGAAGCGGGGAGTATAGCTTGCCGGCCACAACAAGGCCGCAGCCGGCACAAGAGGATCAGCGAGCCGCTGCCGGTTCCAGCAGCTTCCACTTCCAGACAAGGACGGTCAGGCCGATCACGACGGCAATCGCGAACACGCTGGCCTCGACACCGAAGTTGCCACCCGACAACCAGACCGGCGCATCGCCGAAACTCGGTTCGAGGATGCCGTCGACCTCGGTACCGCTGACGCCGAAACCCAGGACGTAGCCCTGGGCCCAGTTCCAGCCAAGGTGAATGCCGATCGGCAGGGCGAGGCTTCTTGTCTTGATGTAGGCCGCGCCCAGGAAGATGGCTGCCAGTGCGATCACGATGGTCGCTACCACAAAGGTCACCCCTTCCATGCCGGGATTGCCGAAATGTGCAACAGCAAAGAACAGCCCGAACAGCACTTGCGCCCCCCAGGGCCCAAGACCGTCGATCGCACGCTGGAAAATGAAACCGCGGAACAGCAGCTCCTCGCGCAGGGACACGATCAGGAAGAAATACAGGCCATACAGCATGGTCGTGACACTGGCCTCCGGATTCATGGCAAAACGGACGCCGGCGAACGCCATCACCAGCGTGGCCGTGACCAGGATCATCGCGATGCCCAGGCCGGTGCCGATGAAGAAATCGCGGGCCCAGCGCGAATTCATCACCAGGCCGACATCGCTCAATCGCTCCTTCCGCAAGCGCATGACGATCCAGGTCGCCAGCAGGATCAGGCCGATGCCGATCGCCAGGCCAAGATCCCTGGGCAGCACGTCCTCGCCCAGCAGGTTCATGCCGAAGCGATACGAGAATCCGATGACGAAGTACACGGCAATGAAGGCCAGCACCCACCAGCCGTTCCGCAACTTGCCGCTCGCATTGAAGAAAATCTTCTTGATGGTTTCCACGCCTGACTCCCCCTGGTAATTATCTGTTGCCTTGTCTGACCAGCGGACCGGCTGCAGGTTCCGGCGGACGCCGCAGCCATTTCACCGTCCCGGTGGTCGTGCCCCGCCTGAAAACTACCACATCAGCCTGCCAGTGCTTTTCTCTTTGCTGCAGGAATGCGATTCTTCGCTCTCATTCGAACCCCGGGAAAGCACGTGACCGACCGCGACGAAGAACTCGAGATGCAGAAGATGAACCGCGAGATTCGCGCCGAGCATCCGCGCTGGCCACGACACGAGGTCGTCAACGTCATCACCCATTTCCTCGGGTTCCTGCTGGCGGTGGGCAGCGTGCCCGTGCTGATCACCCTGGCGGCGATGAACGGCAATGTCGTTCACGTGACCACCATGAGCGTGTATTCGGCCTCATTGATTCTTCTCTACCTGGTGTCCACGCTCTACCATGCCGCGCCGCCGGGGCGGGTGAAGGAGGTGCTGCAGGCCGTCGACCACATGGCCATCTATCTCTTGATCGCGGGCACCTACACGCCCTTCCTGCTGATCAGCATGGCCGACAACTGGGGCTGGCCGCTGTTCTTCGTGCTGTGGTCACTTGCTGCGATCGGCATCGGATTGAAAGTGTTCTTCACCGATCGCTTCGACCTCGTTTCGACGCTGGCCTACATTGCCATGGGCTGGGCGGGCCTTGCCGCGATCATCCCGATGTACGAATCCCTGCCCTTCGTGTCCTTCGTGCTGGTGCTGTCTGGCGGGCTGGCCTACACGCTCGGCGTGGTGTTCTATCTCTGGGAAGAGCTGCCGCACCACCATGGCATCTGGCACCTGTTCTGCATCGGCGGCAGCGTCTGCCATTTCATCGGCGTGTTCTGGCTGATTCCATAAAGGCAGCGCGCCCCGCGGCAATCCCCTAGACTGACCTGAATGGACCAGGGAAGGGGGATCCCGCCATGACTGCCACCATGCAGCCCGTTTCGCAGGCTGAACGCCATCACGAGCTGGATGCCCTGCGCGGCTTCCTGCTGTTTTTCATCTTCGCGGTGAACCTGCCCGGCATGACGCTGTGGTGGGCAAACAGCGAGGCCCAGAAGGCCGCCATCCTCGCCATGAACGGCAACGCCTGGCTTTACGAGCTGCTCGAAGTGCTGGTGCGGGGCAAGTTCTATTCCCTCTTCTCCTTGCTGTTCGGCATCGGCTTCGCCGTCATCCTGTCGCGCATCGAGGCGCGCGGCCTGGACTCGCTGGCGGTGTACCGACGACGCATGTATGCCTTGCTCGGCATCGGTCTTCTCCACATGCTCTGGTGGTCCGGCGACATCCTGACGCCTTATGCCCTCTGCGGTCTCGCGCTGTTGCTGTTTCGCAATGTTCGCGACCGGACGCTGTTGTGGCTGGCCGCCGGCTGCATCCTGTTTCCCGTCCTCCAGTACTGGGCCGGCTGGGCCAGCGACGAGAAGCTCAATGTCGCCGGGCCGCTGTACACCTTCCTCGAGAGCGAACGGGTCATGAGCTTCATTCATCCCGAGGGCCCGATGGCGGCGATACAGCGAGGCGGCGTGGGCGACCTGCTCGCCTTCAGCCTGATCGGCTTCGGTTACCGCTGGGCCGACCTGCTCTGGGAAGGTCGCTTTTTCAAGATCTTCGGCATGTTCCTGATCGGCCTCTGGGCAGGCAGGCAGATCGTGGCCGGCAGCTTGCTTTCCGACACCCGCCTGCTGAAGCGCATTTTCCTGGTCGGCCTGCTGGTCGGCTTGCCACTGAACATCTATCGCTTCTATCTCACGGGTGACGCGCCGGACTGGCCCATGGGCCCGGAAGGCTTCAAGCAGTTCATCGGTTATGCGCTGGGCGTGGTGCCGCTGGCGCTCGCCTACGCCGCCGGCATCGTGTTGCTCTGGAAGACACGGATCGGCCAGCGCCTGCTGACACCCTTCGTGCCATTGGGTCGGATGGCGCTGACCAATTACCTGATGCAATCGCTGATCGGTGTCGGCCTGTTTCATTTCGTGTTGCCGGAAAAACTCGGCAGCCTCGGCCCGATCGACTGGATCGGCTTTGCCGCCTTCGTCATTGCCTTGCAGATGATGTTCAGTCGCTGGTGGCTGGCGCGGCATCGCTTCGGCCCGCTGGAGAAACTCTGGCGCACGGCCACCTATGGAAGAGAGGCCGTGAAGACATGATTCTCAGGAAGCTGCGCCTCGCGCTGGAAAGCCAGCGGCACGAGCGAGCTTCACTTACGGGCTCCGGATTTCCTCCAGCACCACATCCATCGCCTTCTCTGCCGGGACAGGAATGTCCGGGTGTACGCCAACACCTTCCCAGTTCGCCCCGGTCACCGGATTGACCGCGCGACCGGTCGGAATGAAGGCAACATAGCCCTCAGCCAGCGGGAAGCCGCCACCCGGGTTTGCACCGCCCCCCGTGACCTCGCCGACAATCGTGCCGCGCCCCAGGTGCTTGAGGTTGTAGGAAAACTCCTCGCCGCCCGAGAAGGTGTAATCGCTGGTCAGCACGTAGACCGGCAGGTCAGGGTTGCGCAGGCCATCGCGCACCGGCTCGGCGAAGAAGCTCTCGGTAATATACCGGCTGGTGCCGGGTTCGCGGAATTCCAGGTCATTGAGATGCACGCGCTCGGTAAACAGATAACCCTGCACCGCAGCGACCATGGCAGGATCGCCGCCGCCATTGCGGCGCAGGTCGAAGACCAGGGCGCGCGCATCTTTCACGATGTCCATTACCTCACGCAAGCGCTCACCGGCCAGCTCCGGGGAATGGAAGCCGGTGATCTCGATGAGGCCGATGCCGTCCGGCAACATCTCGGCGCGCGGAAAGCCGAACTGCACTTCGCGCAAGCGCTGCATGCGGTGGGCACGCTGCGCCTCAGTTTCCATCTCGGGTGGCGGTGCCAGCATGCCGTCCTTCGAGTAATCGATCGCCAGGTGCTTGTCGTTGCTGATCGCCCGCAGCTCGCGTGTCAGCGCCTCAGCCAGGTCCAGGCCTTCCAGTTGGGCATACCGACCAGCGGCCTGCTGATCACGCAGGGTTTTGGCCATCTCGCTCCCGAGCTCCATGAAGACATAGTTTTCTTCCAGCACATTGGCTAGGGAATCGAGCAGCGCATCATTATCGCTTGCCGCCAGCGCGGGCAAGGTCGAAGTGAAGAACAACAGGATCGTTATCAGTGCGCGCATGAAAGGTCTGCTCCGTTTCGGGTTCTGGTATTGTCGGTAGAAATCATGCAATTAATATCGTGCAATACAATCAGGATGCGCCGGCGGCCGAAAAGGTCGCGCTTGTTGGCAAAAAAACAAGAACTCGGAGTGCCCGATGCCGTTCCAGCCCGACCACAAGCAACTCGCCTCGCAGGATGCCGCCACCGCGCACGCCCTGCCCGCACGCTTCTACACGCATCCGGAATCACTCGCTGCTGAACAGGAAGTCGTGTTTGCACGCAGCTGGCAACTGGTCGGTCGCGCGGATCAATTGCTCGAACCCGGTGATCACATCGTGGACGAGATTGGCGGGGTTCCGATTCTTGTTACCCGTGATGGCGAGAACAGGCTGCGCGGCTTTCACAATGTCTGCCGGCATCGCGCCGGGCCGCTGGCCACTTGTGCGGGTCGCGGTGCCAGGAATTTCATCTGCCGCTACCACGGCTGGACCTATGGCCTTGACGGCCAGCTCAAGGGCGCGCCGGAAATGAAGGATGCGGCGGACTTCGATCCAGCCGGCATTCGCCTGCCGGAGATCAAGGTCGAATCCTGGCAAGGACTCGTTCTTGCCGCAGTGGGTGACGTACCGCCGCTGGCCGAGGTGCTTGCCGGCCTCGATGAGCGCATGGGCGAACGAAAACTCGACGAGCTGGTGTTCGCGAAGCGCGTCAGCTACGACATCGCCTGCAACTGGAAGGTCTATGTCGACAATTTCCTCGAGGGTTACCACCTGCCCATCGTGCACCCGGGACTTAACAAGCTGCTGGATTACCGCAGCTACCGGACCGAGCTGGGCGATTGGCACTCGCTGCAATGGAGCCCGCTGGAACGCGACGACACGGCGAACAATTTCTACGGCCAGGGCGACGCGCTCTACTACTTCATCTACCCCAACACCATGCTGAACATCCTGCCCGGTCGCCTGCAGACCAATCGCGTCATCCCGACCGGGCTTGACACCTGTCGCGTCGAGTTCGATTTCTATTACGCAAAGGAAGACACCAAACGAGCGGAACAGGATCTCGAGTTCAGCGACGAGATCCAGCAGGAAGACATCGACATCTGCGAAGCCGTGCAGCGTGGCCTCGCATCAGGCTCCTACGAAGCCGGTCGCCTGAACCCGAAGCGCGAAACCGGCGTCTGGCATTTCCATGAACTGGTCCGGCGGGCCTACCGCGAGGCCTGACTCGTCAATCCCGGGTCAGCTGCGGCCTGTTCACCAGCGACACCAGCACGAAACTCAGCATCATCAGGAGGAACCAGGCAATCAGCTTGCTGAACGGCACCATGTGCCATTCGGCCGATTGGGTCGGGTAGATCCAGACGCGGGTGTAGGTCGCGATGTTCTCGGCAATCCAGATGAACAGCGACACCAGGAAGAAACCCAGCAGCAAGGGCATGCGCCGGTACTCGACATCCACCTTGAAGTGAATCCAGACATCCTTGTAGATCCAGAAACTCGCCGCCAGCAGCAGCCAGCGAATGTCCGGCAGGAAGTGGTGCGTGAAGAAGTTGATGTAGATCAGCGTGACCAGCAGGACCGGCTGCCAGGTCGGCGGATAGGTCGAGTAACGGAACTCGAAACCGCGCCAGGCCCGCGCAATGTAGCTGCCCACGGCGCTGTACATGAAGCCCGCGAACAACGGCACGGAAAGAATCCCGATCTCGAACTGCCCGGGATAGGACCAGGAACCGATTGCCGGGTGCGTCTTGAAGATTTCCATCGCCGTGGCAACAACATGGAAGATCAGGATCACCAGCGCCTCGCGCCAGGTCTCGAGCTTGAACGCCAGCAACAAGACCTGGATTAGCACGGCGGCAATGAACAGGAAGTCGTAGCGATAGATATCCTCGAAGGGATACCAGAACTGGGTGATGATCATCACGCCCAGCAGCGCACCACCGAAAATGCAGGCCCAGGCCTGCTTCAGGCCGAAAATCCAGAATTCGCGGATGAAGGTTCG
>JAWWBS010000059.1 GCA_033720895.1 Gammaproteobacteria bacterium | reverse complement strand
CGAGCTCGATGAGGTCTCTCGCGGCGAGAAGGACTGGGTGCCCCTGATGCGCGAATTCTGGAAGCCTTTCAAGGAGCGCGTCGACGACAAGGAAAGCCTGACGCGCGAGGAAGTCGCCCAGGCACGCGAACTTGGCACGGATCCCAAGACCGGCAAGCCGGTTACCGTGCGCATGGGTCGCTACGGACCCTTCGTGCAGATCGGCACCAAGGACGACGAAGAGAAGCCGAAGTTTGCCGGCCTGCGTCCGGGCCAGAAGATGGACCAGATCACCATGGAAGACGCCATGGAGCTCTTCAAGCTGCCGCGCAAGCTGGGCGAAACGCCGGAAGGCGAGCCGGTCAGCGTCAGCATCGGTCGCTTCGGCCCCTATGTTAAGTACGGTTCCAAGTACGCATCGCTGAAAGACGACGATCCGTACACCGTGAAGCTCGAGCGCGCTCTCGAAGTGGTCGAGGAAAAGAAGGAAGCCGATCGCAATCGCATCATCCAGGACTTTGCCGATGAAGGCATCCAGGTGCTGAATGGTCGCTATGGGCCTTACGTCACCAACGGCGAGAAGAATGCCAAGGTACCGAAGGAGAAAGAGCCCAAGGACCTGACGCTGGAAGAGTGCAAGGAAATGCTCGAGAAGGCACCGTTCCGCCGCGGCAAGAAGAAAAAGAAGGCTGCTACCAAGAAGAAGGCGGAAACGAAGAAGAAAGCTGCACCGAAGAAGAAGAAAAAGAAGGCGGCTACCAAGAAGAAAAAGAAGAAATCGACCGCCAAGAAAAAGAGCGGCAGCAAGAAAAAGTCGACCAGCAAGAAGAAGTCCACCCCGAAGTCGGACTGACGACGAGGGGTTGAACGACGCAGGACAGTCCCCGTGAACACCCTGACCCCAGCAGAGGCCGCCAGGAAGATTCTTGGCGGCGACGTCATCGTGACACCCACCGAGGGCGTCTTTGGCCTTTCCTGCGATCCCTGGAACGAACAGGCTGTTCGCAAGCTGCTGGCACTCAAGCAGCGTTCGCCGGGCAAGGGCCTCATCATTCTCGCCGGAGACCTTTACCAGCTGACTTCGCTGGTCAGGCACCTCAGTCGCGAACAACAGGAGGCCCTCGCTTCGAGCTGGCCGGGACCGGTTACCTGGCTTATACCCACGCCACCGGACACCCCGGAATGGCTCACCGGCGGCCAGCCCACCCTGGCAGTTCGCGTCACGGACCACCCCGAGGTTGCCGAACTGACGCGCCAGGCTGGCAAGGCCATTGTCTCGACCAGCGCGAATCTCTCGGGCCAGCCAGCCGCCACGACCGTGACCGAGGTCCGGCAACAATTTCCCGAACTCGCTATCCTCGCCGGTGAACTGGGCGGCCTGGCCGGGCCGACAGAAATTCGCGATCTCGCCAGCGGGAAGATCATCCGACCGGCGAGCACCTGACATGAAGGACGAGGTCGACATGACCGAAGGCAACGAACTGCGCGTGCTGACCTACCTGGAAGGCCTGCAGAACGCCATCACCAGCGAAATGGAAAGCCTCGATGGCAAGGGCCGCTTCCTGCGCGACGCCTGGGAGCGTGAAGAGGGTGGCGGCGGCGAGTCCCGCATCCTCCGCGACGGTCACCTGTTCGAGCAGGCGGGTGTCGGCCTGTCGCATGTCCGCGGCGCGGAACTGCCGGCCTCCGCCACCGCCAAGCGCCCGCAACTGGCCGGCAAGCCCTGGCAGGCCATGGGCGTGTCGCTGGTGTTCCATCCCAACAATCCCCACGTGCCGACCACCCACATGAACGTGCGCTTCTTCCAGGCCGGCAGTGGCGAAGACGCCATCTGGTGGTTTGGTGGCGGTTATGACCTGACACCTTTCTATCTTTACGAGGAAGACGCGGTCAGCTGGCACAAGGTGGCGCGCGAGGCCGTTGGCGAGGATCACTACCCGGAATTCAAGCGCTGGTGCGACGACTACTTCTGGCTGAAGCATCGCAACGAAGCGCGCGGCATCGGCGGCCTGTTCTTTGACGACTTCACCGCCGACGACGACTTTCACAACGCCTTCGCCATGATGAAGGCCGTCGGCGACAGCTTCATGCGCGCCTACCGGCCCATTGTCGAACGTCGCAAGAACGTCGAGTACGGCGAGCAAGAACGCCAGTTCCAGCTCTATCGCCGTGGTCGCTATGTCGAGTTCAACCTGGTCTGGGACCGTGGCACGCAGTTCGGCCTGCATTCCGGCGGGCGCACCGAATCCATCCTGATGTCCATGCCGCCGCTGGTGCGCTGGGAGTACGGCTACAAGCCGGAACCGGAGTCGCCGGAAGCCGAGCTCTACGACGTGCTGGCAACGCCAAGAGACTGGCTGTGAGCGTTCACCACACCGGGCCGCGCTTCCATCTCGCTTTTCCGGTGTCGGATATCGAGGCCACGCGTAGGTTCTTCCTGATGCTGGGCGCAAAGGTCGGACGTGAAGCCGAACGCTGGATCGATTTCGATTTCTTCGGGCACCAGATCTCGGCGCATCTTGTCGACGGGCACGATGCCGTTGCCGACAATGCCGTCGATGGCAAGAGCGTGCCGACCCGGCATTTCGGGCTGATCCTGGATTGGGATGAATGGGAAGCGCTGGCAGATAAACTTCGCAGCGAGGAGATCGAGTTCCTGATCGAGCCCTACGTTCGCTTCGAAGGCGAGGTCGGCGAGCAGGGCACTTTCTTCATCAAGGATCCCTCCGGCAACGCGCTGGAGTTCAAAACCTTCCGTCGGAACGAAGACATTTTCGCTCGCTAGCCCTCACTGCCGATCCGCAGGGTCAGCAAGTTTCGAGTCCCGGACACGGTCGGCAGGCGAATATTCCGCGTCTCGATTCCGCAGGATGTGGGCTTTGTTGCCATCAGTGAAATTCCGGGCTTCCTTGCGCATGCTTTCGGTGTCGGAGAACGCGATGATGAGTGCGGTAATACCGAGCGTCAGCATCAGGCCGATAGTCAGCAGCCGTTCACCATCCGAATCCATACGGCCCAGCGTGGGCCAGAAATAGATGATCAAGAAGGCACAATAGGAACTGGCAGCACTCGCGCTGATGAACAACCAGAACAACAGTCGTCGACTGGCATGCTTGATGCTCACGACCTGCACGGCAACGATCATGCAAAGGTGGCAGGCGATAAATGCGATGAGCGGCAAAAGATACCAGTGCCCCATCAACCATTCGTTCATGCGCGATACCCCAGCAGCAGGAATGTGCCCATCAGGATGGGCTGGTGCACGAGATAGATGACCAACGGGTGCTGGCCAAGGAAATGCAGCGTCTTTCCCCAGGTCGATTGGTAATGCCGTAACGACAGGAACCCTTCAACGCGTTCTGCATACAGCCACTTGCCCGTAGCCACGCCCAGCAGGCCATAGCCACCCCAGGGCAGCAACGGATACCAGTCCGCCATGTAGCGCCCGCTTTCAACCACGCCCAGCCACAGCAGCCAGGGTCCCTCGATGCGCACGCCATCGAGATGATAGCCAATGGTCACCATCGCCACACCCAGTACGGCCAGCAGCCAGGCTGGCGCGCGCTGCAGCGGATACAACAGGAAGCACAGCAGGCCCAGCAGGCTGAGGATGCCGAAGATCACGAAGCCTCGGCCAACGGTGAAGTAGGTGGCGACGGTCACCAGCAGGCCGAGCAGCAGGAGTTGCACGCCGCGCTGCCAGTAGAAGCGCCAGGAGGCTGGCTTGCGGCGTGTCGCCAGCACCAGCGAGAGGCCCAGCAGGAAGATGAACGAGGAACCGACTGCCCGACCGAACCAGTAAAAAGGCCCTTCCAGGGTATCGACCTCGATCAAGCCGAAGTGGTCCAGGTCCCAAGCGAAGTGAAATGCCACCATCAGGATGACGGCAAGACCTCTCGCAAAGTCGACCTCGGGCATGCGCCCCGTCCGCTTCGTCGACGCAGGCACCTCAGGGTCCGTCCCAGCTCATGTTTTCGAGGTAGGCACGCAACTGGCCGGCGCTTTTGAATTTCTTGCGGATGAGGTTGCGCTTCAGGCCGCAGCAGATCGCCTTGATCTCGGGCCGCTGCTTTGAATACTGCTTCTGGCCACCAAGCGCGTCGTAGAAGATCTTGATGCTGTCGTAGACATCTTCGACGATGTTGTCACGCGTCGGCCCCTTCCAGCGATAGATGTCGATCAGCTTGATGTCGAAATTGATGCCATGGCGCGAGATGATGATGTTCTCGCTGTGCAGGTCGCCATGGTAATCCTTCAGCTCGTGCACTTCTTCGAGACCGTGCACCAGCTGGTGCAGCAAGTGCAGCGCTTCGAAGGGTGTCAGGCGCCCGCCAGGCTGCTTCTTGAGGAAATCCTTCAGCACCATGCCTTCCACGTATTCGGATACCAGGAACTTCACTTCCTGGCGGTCGTGCTGGATGTGGTCATGGGTGAGGTAGGGAATCAGGATGTCGCACTTGCGCAGCTTGTTCATCTTCTTGGCGTAGAAGGTGATGGTGCGGTCGGCGATGTTTCGCTGCGGATAGAAGAACTTGGCGGCGCGGTCGATGCCAGTGGCAATTTCCCGAACGCGATAGACCTCGCCTTCCCAGCCGACACCGAGCTGCTCGATGACCTCGTACTTCTTGGCAAGCCGGCGTCCCGGGCGAAAGTCGAAGGGTTTGGGCGTTCGCCTTGCGGCCATGGTGTCCTCGTTCAGTATTGCAGTTGCCTGGCCTGGATGCGCAATGGCACTCAGGGCTGGAATGATACACCCAGCGCCTTGCACTCGGCATGCCGGAAGCAATCGACCTGGTGATCGTTCACCAGGCCAACGGCCTGGCAGAACGCATACAGGGTCGTAGAACCGACAAATCGAAAGCCGGCCTTCTTCAGCGCCTTGCTCAGGCGATCGGACAGCTCGGTCGTCGCAGGAATGTCGGAAAGCTGGCGCCAGGCATTCTGGATCGGTTCGCCATCGACAAAATCCCACAGCCAGGATGCAAAGCTGCCGTGCGTGTCCTGCAAGCTGAGCAGGGCGCGGGCATTGTTGATGGTCGATTCGATCTTGCCACGATGGCGCACGATCGAAGGATCGGCCAGCAGGCGCTCGACATCGGCCTTGCCGAAGCCGGCGACGCGCTCCGGCTCGAAGCCCTCGAACAGTCGCTGGTAGCCCGCGCGCTTGTTCAGGATGGTCGACCAGCTCAGTCCGGCCTGTGCACCTTCCAGCGTCAGGAACTCGAACAGGACACGGTCGTCGGCGACCGGCACGCCCCATTCGTCGTCGTGGTACTGGCGATAGGCGTCTGTATCGACGCTCATGGCCCACTCACAGCGTTTGACGTCCATGCCCGGCCCCTATAGATTGACTATCGAAAGATAACTCTCGATAGGTTTTGAAAATGACCCTGACCGAATTGCGCTACATCTCTGCTGTCGCCAAGGAACGGCATTTCGGCCGAGCTGCCAATGCCTGCTTTGTATCACAGCCCACCCTGTCGGTCGCCGTGCGCAAGCTGGAAGACGAGCTGGGCCTGAAGCTGTTCGAGCGTCGCTCTGGCAAGATCATGATTACCCCGGAAGGCGAACCCATTATCGACCAGGCTCGCCGGGTGCTGGACGAGGCCGAGAAGATCAAACGGCTGGCCAAGCAGAATCTCGACCCGCTGGACGGGCCATTGCGACTGGGCGCCATCTACACCATCGGCCCCTACCTGTTTCCGCGAATCGTACCGGCCGTGAAAAAGCTGGCGCCTAACATGCCTTTGATGCTGGAAGAAAACTTCACGGCACGCCTCAAGGAACGGCTCAAGGACGGCCACCTGGACGCCATCATCATCGCCTTGCCGTTCGGCGGCCCCGGGGTAGAAACCCGGGCGCTTTACGATGAACAGTTCAAGGTGATCGTGCCGGAAGAGCACGCCTGGCATGCACGCGACAGCGTCCGGTCGCGCGAACTGGATGGCCAGCCATTGCTGCTGCTCGGCGACGGGCACTGTTTTCGCGACCAGGTGGTCGAAGCCTGCCCCGAGTGCATTCGCGGCGAAAACGAGGATGGCTCGGCCAGCACGGTGGAGGGTTCCAGCCTGGAGACCATCCGGCAGATGGTCGCCAGCGGCCTTGGCATCAGCGTATTGCCGGACAGCAGCCTGATGGACGAGCGCATGAATGGCGGCCTCAAGACCCTGGCCTTTGATGGCAAGGGCCCGTCTCGCACGGTCGCCGTCGCTTGGCGAAAGGGCTTCCCGCGAACTGCTGCCATCGACGTGCTGGCCGAGGCCATTCGTTCCTGCAAGCATTGATCCATCCCCGGTTTGCGGACGACGTCATCGATCGCACAGCCACCGGCCTGCCTGCTTGCGGCAGTAATCGTTCGGTCCGAGCATGGCCTCCAGGGCATCCAGTGACGCGAGCCGCGTGTCATCCCTCGCAAGGATCGTCGAAAACCTGTCCGTCATGCGCAAGTGCTGACTGAACGACATCCACAGGTATTTCGGATCGAGAGTGCGGTGATTCCTTTCGTAATGTGCCAGGGCCCAGTCGGTTTCACCGTACATCGTGATCAACAGGAACAGGGTTGTTGCGCGCTGGTTGGGCGGCAGGGCCGCCTCCATGCGTCGGAGCTCGCGCAGACCAGTGGAACGCTTGTCGACATCGAAAATGCCGTCGACCACGACGGTGTAATCGATATCGCGGAAATAGGTCGGACGGCGTCGTTCCAGGTACTCCGCAAGCAGGCCCGGGTCCCCGGCAATCGCGGCATAGACCATGGCCAGGTCCTCGCGACCGGCGATGGCGCTGCGGGTATTCCACTTCCGGAATTTCGAATGCATCAGCGAGCGCTGCGTAATCATCATCTCGCTGATCACGGCGTGATAGAGATACTGGTTGTTCATGGGTTCCAGGCTGCCGACCCGGGCGGCGATTTCTGCCTCCCTGCGGTGATAGCCGAAATTCTCGTACCAGTCCGCAAGATGAATCATGGGCTGCACCCAGTAGGGTGAAAGCTCCACCAGGCGTTCCAGGTCAGCGACATTCTCGACGGCGCCGTGGCGCAACCGGACACCGGCAGCAAGCGCAAAGACGTCATCGGGATCCGCTGCCAGTACAATGTTCATTTCCTCGACCGCCAGTTCGTACATTTCCTGCAACGTGTTCGGCTGGTTGAACCACTTCATGAGCTGGTCGGCGACCAGCTTGGCTTTCAAGCCGTGCAGCGAGCTGCGGTCGGGATACTGCCGAATCAGGGCGTCGACTTCCGCCAGTTCCGCCAGCAGGCCCTCGGTGGTCGAGGCGATTGCGACAAAGCGCAGCCGCAGCAACCTGGCGAAGTCCTCGGGCTGAAGCTGGCGGGCAGCATTCCCGACCTCGCCGGCGGGGCGAAAAGCGGCCAGCAAGCGACCGCCCAAGGTCCTGCCGAGGTCGGTGGTAATGATGCGCTGCCAGTTGGCTGTCGGAAAACGAAAGACCATCACGGGAACGACGAGGTAGTCGGGTTCGATACGCAACATGAAGGCCAGGTCCGTGTACTGCAGATCGACCTGGGTGACACGAACCTGCAGGTGATACCCCGCGGCAGCCTCGTCGTTTGCCGAACGGTCGACAAGGAACTCGGGGTAGGAGGCCAGGCCGTCCAACAGGGCGCGTTGCAAGGCATCAATCCGTGCATTGCCTGCCGCTTCGCCATCGATGACCAGGGACTTGATGGCAATTCGTTGATCGCCAGCCGGGAACGGGTCCGTGTTGAAGAGCGTTGCCAGGAGGCCGGCGAGGAGGACGATACCGAGTGCCAGCAGTCCCAGGCCGGGCCACGCGCGATCGACCACCGTCGTGGACTCCGTGGCCGGCTCGGCGGCTTGCGGTGATTCCAGCAGTTGGTAGCCGCGTCGCGGCAAGGTGCGAATGTAGCGGGGATTGCCGCTCTCGTCGCCCAGCGCTGCACGCAAGTCGGCAATGCTGCGGGTCAGGGACTCGTCGGCACCGGGCCGGTCGTTCCAGACGCTGTCGAGCAGCTGCTGCCGGGTCAGGACATGGTCTTCCGACTCGGCCAATGCCAGCAGCACGGCCATCGGCTGCGGCGGCAGGGAACGGACCTCATCGCCCCGGCAAAGCTCGCCCTTGATGGCATCGACACGCCATTCACCAAGCATGAATTTTCTAAGACCAGGTATCGACACGCCGTGCCCCGCAGTCCCCCGGACGAGGTCAGAACCAGGGACGGGAGACTTTGATCATGAAAAATCAGGGTTCACTCAGGAGTATAGGGCAGCGCAGGTGAATACTTTGCCCCGCAAGACAGGACATGGCATTGCGGGAATGGAAAGCCGAATTATCAGCGAGGGTGACGATATCAACAGGCACGACACGGGACCGGGCAGCAACCCACGGCCCTCGGAAACCATTGCCGACGCGCACCGGCCGGGGAGCTGGTTCATCAATCACGACGCAAGGCCCGCCTTGCGCAACTACTGGTTCCTGGCCCGCAGCAGCCGAGGGGTCAAGCCGACCATCCATGCCTCGACCGATTGCGCGGCGCTGGTGATCACGACCGTGCCGCTGGAGACCATACGCGAGCCCCACGTGATGGCATGGCGCGACAGCTTTCATGTCCTGTCCATCGCCGAGCTGGAGGCCATGGCCCTGGCGGAACAGGCCGATGCCGAAGCGGCACGAATGCGCCTGCTGGAAAGCGAGACACCCGACCCGGCCGCGCTGTGACGTCCGGACACAAAAAAGCCCCGGGGAAGTCCCCGGGGCTCTTCGATCCAGTGCTGGATCAAGCGGCTTTCAGGAAAGAAAAGCCGGGATCAGACAGCGCCACCGCACTTGCCTTCACCACACTTGCCTTCTTCACCCTTCTTGCTGTCGTCGCCCTTCTTGTCGGCGCCGCACTTGCCTTCACCACACTTGCCTTCTTCACCCTTCTTGTCGGCGCCACACTTGCCTTCGCCGCACTTGCCTTCTTCACCCTTCTTGTCGGCGCCGCACTTGCCTTCGCCGCACTTGCCTTCTTCACCCTTCTTGTCACCGCACTTGCCTTCGCCACACTTGCCTTCGGCAGCACGCTCTTCGGTGGTCTTGCCTTCATCGGCCTTGTGCTCGTCACCCTTGGCCTTCTCGTGGTCGCCGATGTCGGCCATGTAGCCGCTGGACAGCGTGCTGGCAGCAAACAGTTCGTCGGTGTCAGCGCTGGCGCTGAATGCAGCACCGGTTGCGAATGCAGCCGAAACGGCCAGGGCGATCGGTTTGATGGAATGCTTTTTCATGGGTTTCCCCTCCTTTGATGAATTATCGAGCCAGCCTGTCGTGCCGAGCACGCTGGCAACAACCACAGTAGAGTCGTGTCTGCATCACTTTATTTCAGGACTTCAAACACGTTTCGGCAGCGAGTTCGACATCTGCTTCATGTCTGCACAATCGAGCCTGGCAAACACCTTCAGATCCCCCATCGAGCTTT
The DNA here is from genome assembly GCA_033720895.1 of Gammaproteobacteria bacterium. Lineage (NCBI taxonomy): Bacteria > Pseudomonadati > Pseudomonadota > Gammaproteobacteria > Gammaproteobacteria bacterium. The sequence goes on along the minus strand of JAWWBS010000059.1, from coordinate 6,155 downwards.
CTGCCGAAGCTCCTCCATTACCGGGGTCAGCAGATCGGATCGATCTGCAACCACAGCCATGCTACCCGTCTCGGTCGGGATTACAATCCCGCTGAAGCCGCTCTCTTCGATCCGCATCGGCTGGTCGACAGAACGGTCGGGCAGCATCAGCACGCTGACCGTATGGCCATCCACTTCCAGCACCAGGTGTGGCACCAGTTCGCCGCGGAACGGGCAGAGGCCCGCATGCGTGACATCGTCACGCAACGGGCTGTCGAGTCGCACATTGCTGTAGGCCAGCACGGCACTGACCTGTTGCGGCCCGACCACCGGCAAGCCAGGTTCCATGATGGCAACTTCCTCCAGCACATGCGCAATGACCGCATTCGGCAAGGGCCCCTGCTTGTCGCCAAGCCAGACCATCACCGACAGGGTCAGCGCCGCCACCACGCTGGCCGCCAGTGCCATCCAGGCCGTGCGGCCACGGGGCTGGTTGAACGCCCGCCACTGGATCCGGGCCGGCAAGGATTCAGGCACCTCGACCGCAAAGGCATGCGCCAGCTGCTGGCTGAAGGCCTGCTGCTGGCGAAGGAAGGCGGCGCAAGGCCGGCAGTGCAATCGATGCTCGGCCAGCCCCGGCGTTCGGGACTCCGGGTCGGCACCGATTTCCTGGCGAAATTCAAAGCAGCTCATGTCGTCATTCCTCGCGGTACGGTCCGTCACGCCGGCCCCCCGGGCGCTGGCCGCCCGGCTAGTGCCGGCTCTTCCGACAGCACCTCGCCCAGCTTCTTGCGGGCGCGAAACAGTCGGGTCAGCACGGTGTTCTGGTTGAGTTCCATTGCAGCAGCAATCTCTCGCACCGACAGGCCCATCACCACTTGCAGAGTGATGGGTTCGCGGTACTCGTCCTCCAGGCCGGCGATGGCCTGCCTGAGCACGCGAATCTCGGCATCGTCCTCCGGACCGGGTGCCGGGGATTCCAGCAGCTGGTCATCGGCCTCCACGGTTTGCGGCCGGTTGCGGCCGTAGTGCCGGGCCAGTTCGCGACGCAGGATGGTGATCAGCCACTGCTTGGCAGCCGCTTCGTCACGCAAGCGGTCCATGGCTCGCCAGGCCCGCAGCATCGTGTCCTGTACCAGCTCCTGCGCCAGCTCGCGGTCGCCGCACAGCCAGTAGGCATAGCGGAAGAGGTCGGCATGGAACACGCCGATCAAGGCCTCGAATTTGTGCTGCCTGGCATTCATGCCCTTACTAGACCTGCCTCCCGGGGTGGATATTTCAGCGGTTTGCGTCCATCAGTACCGGACGCTCGTCCGCTGGCCGACATGTCTTGCAGTATAGGCCGGCAGGCCTCGCACTTGGCGGTGTGGCGGGCTTTCAGCTACGCTTGGGCCTCCTTGCACGGCGGCGCGCAGACCGACTGCCGTGAGATCTTCAAAGTGAACGGAATTCCTCATGGCACAGCGCAACTTTCCTCTTTTCCGGGCCCGCCGCATGCGCCGCGACGACTTTTCGCGCCGCCTGATGCGCGAGACGAGCCTGAGTGCCAACGACCTGATCTACCCGGTGTTCGTGCTGGATGACGAAGACGGCCGCGAAGCGGTGCCCTCCATGCCGGGCATCGAGCGGGTCGGCCTGAACGGCTTGCTGGAGGAAGCCGAGGAAGCGCTGGAGCTGGGCATTCCTGCGATCGCGCTGTTTCCCGTCATCGATGCCGACCTCAAGTCCGAGGATGCAGCCGAGGCCTGGAACCCAGAAGGGCTGGTGCAGCGCACCGTGCGCACGCTCAAGCGCGAGTACCCGGAGCTCGGCGTGATCACCGACGTCGCGCTGGACCCCTATACCAGCCACGGCCAGGACGGCCTGGTGGATGACGATGGCTATGTCATGAACGACGAGACCGTCGACGCGCTGGTGAAGCAGGCGCTGTCGCATGCCGAGGCCGGCGCCGACGTGGTCGCCCCGTCGGACATGATGGACGGTCGTATCGGCGCCATCCGCGAGGCCCTGGAATCGCAGGACCACATCCACACCCGCATCCTGGCCTATTCCGCCAAGTACGCGTCGAGCTTCTATGGCCCCTTCCGGGACGCGGTCGGCTCGGCCGGCAACCTCGGGGCCGGCAACAAGCACACCTACCAGATGGATATCGGCAACAGCGACGAGGCCCTGCATGAAATTGCAGCCGACCTCGCCGAGGGCGCTGACATGATCATGATCAAGCCCGGCATGCCCTATCTCGACATTGTCCGCCGGGCCAAGGACGCGTACGGCGCGCCAACCTTCGTCTACCAGGTGTCCGGCGAGTACGCCATGCTGATGGCCGCGGCCGAGAACGGCTGGCTGGACGAGCGGGCGGTCATTCTCGAGTCGCTGACGGCCATCAAGCGGGCCGGCGCCGACGGCATCCTCACCTATTTCGCCAAGCGGGCGGCCGCCTGGCTGTAAATCCAGGCCTGCCCGACCAATTTGCCGATTACGGTTAAATCCGCACGCCAGCTGATTTAGAATCGCCTTCTTGCCGTGCTCCGGGGAGGGAGCAGGGCCACCAACACCAATCGATAAGGAACAGCGCATGGCTCCTACAAACGTCTTTGCCGGAATCTTCGGACGTTCGCCTGTCCGGCCGCTGCAGCAGCACATGTCCATCGTCGCCGCCTGTGCCGGTGAACTGGGCAGCTTCTTCGAAGCTGTCGCCAAGGACGACTGGGATGCCGCGGACAAGGCCCGCGAACGCGTCAAGCAGCTGGAAGATGAAGCGGACGCGATCAAGACGGAAATCCGTCTCAACCTGCCGAACAGCCTGTTCATGCCGGTGGCGCGCGCCGACCTGCTGGACCTGCTGCGCGTGCAGGACAAGATTGCCAACAAGGCCAAGGACATCACCGGCCTGATGAAGGGCCGCCAGATGCAGCTGCCCGAGCCGCTGCGCAAGTCCTTTACCGCGTACGTCGCCAAGTCGATCGAAGCAGCTCGCCAGGCGGAAACGACCGTCAACGAACTGGATGAACTGTTCGAAACCGGTTTCGGCGGCAAGGAAGCCGAGATCGTGCAAGGCATGATCAAGGAACTCGATGCCGTCGAGAAAGGCACGGATACGATCCAGGTGGAGCTGCGTGCCGAGCTGTTCGAGATCGAAGACGATCTCTCGCCGGTCGACGTGATGTTCCTCTACAAGATCATCGACTGGATCGGCGAACTCGCCGACCATGCCCAACGCGTAGGCGCTCGCCTGCACCTTCTGCTCGCTCGCTGACTCTCCAGGAGACCAGACAATGGATCACGCGACTATTTACATCGCGCTTGCGGCCATTTTCGGCCTGTTCATGGCGTGGGGCATTGGCGCCAATGACGTGGCCAATGCCATGGCGACCTCGGTCGGCTCCAAGGCACTGACCCTCAAGCAGGCGCTCATCGTGGCGGCCGTGTTCGAATTCGCCGGCGCCGTTCTGGCCGGCGGCGAAGTCACCTCGACCATTCGCAAGGGCATCGTCGATGCCGGCTTGCTGAAGGATTCGCCGGAGCAACTGATCTTCGGCATGCTGGCCGCCTTGCTGGCGGCGGGCACCTGGCTGCTGATCGCATCAAGACGCGGCTGGCCGGTATCCACCACCCATTCCATCGTCGGTGCGATCGTCGGCTTTGCTGCCGTCGGCATCGGCATGGACGCGGTCAAGTGGGACAAGGTCGGCGGCATTGTCGGCTCCTGGATCGTGACCCCGCTGATCGCCGGCATCATCGCCTACATGATCTTCGTGTCCGTGCAGAAGCTGATCCTGGAACGCGAGGACCCATTGGCGCGGGCGCGTCGCTACGTGCCGATGTACATGTTCCTGGCCGGCTTCACCATCACCCTGGTGACCATCTTCAAGGGCCTGAAGCATGTCGGTGTGAAGATGGAGACGCTGGATGCCTACCTGGCGGCTGGTGCCGCCGGTGTGGTCATCGCGCTGATCGGCAAGTACTTCATCTCCAAGATCAAGGTCGACGAAGAAGCCGACAAGGATTTTCACTTCGCTACCGTCGAGAAGGTCTTTGGCGTACTGATGGTCGTGACGGCCTGTGCCATGGCTTTCGCGCATGGTTCCAATGACGTCGCCAATGCCATCGGCCCGGTTGCTGCCGTCGTCAGCATCGCGCAGAGCGGCATGGTCGACCAGAAGGCAACGGTATCGATCTGGATCCTGCTGCTGGGCGGCGCCGGCATCGTCGTCGGCCTCGGCACCTTCGGCCGTCACGTCATGCGCACGGTCGGCGAGCGCATCACCCACCTGACGCCGAGCCGTGGTTTTGCCGCCGAACTGGCAGCGGCGACCACCATTGTCATGGCCTCCGGCACCGGCATGCCGATCTCGACCACCCAGACGCTGGTCGGCGCCGTGCTGGGTGTCGGCTTCGCGCGTGGTATCGCAGCAATCAACCTCGCGGTGGTGCGCAACATCTTCATGTCATGGGTGATCACGGTACCGGCAGGCGCTTTCCTGGCCATCGTGATCTTCTTCATCCTGAACTTCCTGCTCGGCTGACGCGGGAAAGGCCTTGCAACATCAAGGGCCCCGGTCTGCTCGCAGACCGGGGCCTTTTTCTTTGCCCGCTTTTCTTTCAGGGGTGCTTTTCTATAGAGTCCAGCCATGGACCGCTACGCACTTTTCGGACATCCCGTACAGCATTCCCGCTCGCCGGAAATCCATCGCGCTTTTGCCGAGCAGACCGGCGAAGCACTGCACTACGAATTGATGGATGTCCCCGGGGACTTCGAGGGTGCTGCGCTCGCCTATTTTGCCGCGGGCGGACTGGGCGGCAATGTCACGCTGCCGCACAAGGAAGCCGCGTTTCGCTTCTGCGACCAGGTGACCGGCCGGGCACAGCGTGCTGGCGCAGTAAATACCCTGGTCTACGAAGGGGACGGGGTGCTCGGCGACAACACCGATGGCGCCGGCCTGGTACGCGACCTCACGCACAATATCGGCATCCAGCTGGCCGGGCGCTCCATCGTCTTGCTCGGCGCCAGCGGGGCTGCCCGTGGCGCCCTCGGCCCGTTGCTGGCGGAAGGCCCGGCCGAGCTGTTCATTGCCAACCGTACGATCGAAAAGGCCGTGGCGCTGGCGACCGAGTGCCAGGATCAGCGCGTCCGCGGTGGCGGCTACGACGACCTGCCCGACAGCGCCGATATCATCGTCAATGCCACCTCGGCCAGCCTGCAAAGCGAGCTGCCCCCGGTACCGGAGCGCTTTTTCGAAAACGTGACAGTGGCCTACGACATGGCCTACGCGGATTCGCCGACGGTTTTCCTGGCGTATGCCAATGCCGCGGGTGCCGGCATTTGCCGCGACGGCTGGGGCATGCTGGTGGAGCAGGCCGCCGAGGCATTCGAGTTGTGGCGGGGTGTGCGGCCGGAAACCACAGCGCTGCTGAAGTGATTCAGCCCTTTTCCTTCATCGCCTCGGCCAGGTACTGATCCTTCAAACGGACGTAGTGCTCGGCGGAATACTTGAGGGAATCGATTTCCGCCTCTGTCAGCTTCCGTGCCTGCTGCATGGGGTTGCCCCGGTAGAGGTAACCCGATTCCAGTGTCTTGCCGGGCGGTACCAGCGTGCCGGCACCGATCAGCACGTCATCTTCGACGACCACGCCATCCATGATGATCGCCCCCATGCCGACCAGGACGCGATTGCCGATGGTGCAGGCATGCAGGATGCACTGGTGGCCCACCGTCACGTCTTCGCCAATCAGCAAGGGTATGCCGCCATCCGGCGTGTACGGACCGTCATGGGTCAGGTGCAGCACGGTGTTGTCCTGGATGTTCGAGTTCTTGCCGATGACCATGCGGTTCACGTCACCGCGCGCGGAGACATGTGGCCAGATGGAAACGTCATCGGCCAGCGTGATGTCGCCGACCAGTACCGCGGATTCGTCCACGTAGACGCGCTTGCCGAGCGAAGGCGTCACGCCGTTGAAGCTTCGAATAGTGTTCATCGCATTGTTACCAGTTCTTCTGCGCTTGTCGGGTGAATGGCGACCGTGTCGTCGAAATCCTTCTTGGTTGCGCCCATTTTCAGGGCCACGGCAAAACCCTGCAACAGCTCGTCTGAGCCCGCGCCGATGCTGTGCAGGCCGACGATACGCTCCTCGGGACCGACACAGACCAGCTTCATCGAGGCCTTCACCTTTTCTTT
>JAWWBS010000058.1 GCA_033720895.1 Gammaproteobacteria bacterium | reverse complement strand
TGCGCTGGCTGCCGGCGATGATGCCGACAGTGGTGCCGTTGACCTCGGTGTCGAAGAGTCCGGCGAAGAACGCCTGGCGACGGTCGAGTCAGAGACGTTCCAGGCCATGCAGGACAGCGATGCCCAGGGTGCCGCGATCGATGAACCGACCGAGGATATTGGTACGGAATCGGCTGCCGACGCGGAAGAGTCCTACGAGGACTTGCCGCCGGTATTGCCGGGTGACCCCCTGGCCGACCAGGCAGGTGCTGATCAGTCAGGCACCGAGCAGCCAGTCGATGCGGCGGGTGACATGGATAGCGATGCTGCTGGCGACACCATGGACGATACCGTTGCCGGCGACAGCCTTGCCGAGACGGATTCGACCGACATGGGTGCCGCTGACGGCGTGACTGCGGATACCGAAGCAGCCGACGAGGAAGAGGCTCCGACGCCGGTTGTTCGCCGCCGCCCGGAACCGAGCATGGTGGACAAGGCCCTGGGCTTCGTCACCTCGCCTATCGGCCTGGGTGCCATCGGCGGATTGCTGGTGATGGTCATTCTCGTCGCATTCATGATTCGCAAACGTCGTTCGGATGCTGCGGCCCAGACCAGTGCCGAGATGACGGGCTGGGATCTTGATGACGAAGGCGATGATGATGTGACGGTGGTTGCCGGCAGCGCCGACGATACCGAAGCGACCTCCGGCGATGATGAAATGGGTGCCATGTTCGGCTCCGACGAGCATCGAGACGAGGACACGGGTACGCAGCGTCTTGAAGATGACGAAGCTGCCACGCAGATGCTGAGCGAAGCCGAAGAAACGCAGGCGATGACGTCGGGCGCAGGGAGCGACGACGGCGGCCAGGATTACACGGAGACCGTGGTCGGCAGCGATACGCAGATGCTGGACGAAAACGATCCGATGTCGGAAGCCGATTTCCACATGGCTTACGGACTCTACGATCAGGCGGCCGATGTCATCGACAAGGCCATTGCTGCCAATCCTTCCAGCAAGGAACTGAAGGTCAAGCTGGCCGAAATTCACTTCGCGGCCAATAACGCGGACGGCTTCATTGCCGCGGCGACGGCCCTGAAGGACCAGGTTGGCACGGGTGATTCCGAATGGAGCAACATCGCCATCATGGGCAAGCAGATTGCCGGTGATAACCCCCTGTTTGCGGACGGTGGTACCGGTGGTGGGGCTGTTGACCTGGATTTCGAGGCAGCCGGTGGTGAAGTCTCCGGAGACAGTGGCAGTGATGCCGATGTCGGCGTCGAGACCGAGCATGCCAGCTTTGATTTGCCGAGTGAGGAACCGTCCGCCGACACGTCGGCAGACAGTGGCTCGGATGAAATCGACTTCGACATGGATTTCGGTGCAGGCGACGATTCCGACAGCGATGAGTCCGCGCCCGCGCCGGTTTCGGACGCCTCATCCGACGACGATGACGGGGCCCTCGACTTCGATCTGAACCTTGGTGAAGGTGACGACAGCGGAGCGGATGACGAACCCCTGGTCGATCTCAGCGCCGACAGCGGTGATGATGATGGCCTGGGTGATTTCGGAGACTTCGGCGGCGATCTTGACAGCGACCTCGACAGCGACCTTGGTGGTGACCTGGGAGGCGACCTCGATGCCGGTGATGACGCGTCCAGCGATAGTGGTTCGGACGATGACACGCAGTCCGAGTTCGACAAGGCGCTTGAAGAACTGTCTGCCTATGTCGATACCAACCAGCCGGACGGCGGGTCGGAGTCCTCGGCAGAAGAGGCCGGTGGTGACCTGAACCTCGACGAATTCGACTTCGATTCATCCGCTTCGGACAGCGCTGATGACAGCGGTTCGGATGATGACGACGACGAAGGCGGGCTCGGCGAAATCGGTACCAAGCTGGACCTTGCGCAGGCCTATATTGAAATGGGCGATCCGGATGGCGCACGCAGCATCCTCGAAGAGGTGCTGGCCGAAGGTGATGACGAGCAGAAGGCGACCGCACAGTCCCTGATCGACTCGCTCTGATCCGCTTGCAAGCAACATGACGCCCCGCCCAGCGGGGCGTTTTTTTCTCGCCTGGAAGATGCGCGTAGAATGACGTGATGAAACCGACCGCACATGCTGCCTTGCTTTTCTTGTTGCTGATCGCCTTCGTCCTGCCGTGGCAGGGTGGAATGGTAAACGTCGTCGTTGCCTTGCTGGTTCTGGCGTTTGCAATGCATGGCAGCGGGCGACGAAAGGCTGTCTTGCGTGCCTGGCTGCGATTGCGCTGGCTGCTGCTGTCCCTCGCCGCACTGGCATTGTTCTTCACTCCCGGAGCGCCTTTGCTGCCTGCGTTCGGGGATTGGTCGCCAAGCCGGGAAGGCGTGTTGCTGCTGGTGGACAGGACCGCCTTGTTGATGACGCTGTCGGCCCTCGCGGTGATTTTCCTTGCGGCCTATTCGCGGGAGGAGATTGTGGGTGCACTGCGCCGCTCGCTGGGACTGCTCCCGGCAAAGAGAGCTGACGCCCTGGCGCGTCGCATGGCCTTGCTGCTGGCCAGCCTGACGCATGCAGAGCAGCTCTTGCGCCAGCGCCGACAGGTCGAACGCAACTGGCTGGATGCGTTGGCAAGGTCGCTGCTCGACGTCGAGCAGGGCGCAGTCCCGGGAGCCGGACAGGGTCCCGATGAAGGACGAGCCAGCTCATGAAGATCGCACTCGGTGTCGAATACGATGGGTCGCGTTATTCGGGCTGGCAGCAACAGCCCCATGCGCCCAGCGTCCAGGAAGCCGTAGAACGAGCCCTGGCCAGGGTGGCCGACCATCCGGTCAACCTTGTCTGCGCTGGCCGGACGGATGCAGGTGTGCATGCGTGCAACCAGGTCGTGCATTTCGAAACCGGATCGGAACGGCGCGAGCGCTCTTGGGTGCTCGGTTGCAATTCCAACCTCCCGGACGATATCAACATCAACTGGGCAAGAAGCGTCGACGAGACCTTCCATGCACGGTTTTCGGCAACAGCACGAAGCTACCGCTATGTCATTCTCAATCGCTGGGTCCGCTCCGCACTGGAGGCAAATCGCATGACCTGGGTGCACCAGCCGCTGGACGAGCAGCGCATGCAACGTGCTGCCCGGCACCTTGAGGGGGAGCATGACTTCTCCTCGTATCGCGCCCTGGCCTGCCAGGCGAAAAGCCCGGTGAGGACCGTCGAGTACATCCGGGTCGAACGTAATGGCGAACTCGTCACTATCGACATCAAGGCCAATGCCTTCCTGCATCACATGGTCAGGAACATTGCAGGCGTACTTGTCGAAATCGGCAAGGGTGAGCAGCCTGAAGACTGGAGCCGGGAAGTGCTCGGCTACAGGGATCGCGCACTGGGTGGCGTCACGGCACCGCCGCATGGTCTGTATTTCCTGTCGGCGCACTATCCGGACGAATATGCCATTCCCGAGCGCCAGCTGTGGCTGGAGGAGAGCAGCAAGGACGTTTGAGGTGGTCCCGGCCAGGAGGTCGCCAGCCCCGAAGTCATTTGGTAAGCTCGAGGCATCCCGAGCCCTGCTGTCAGCAGGGCTCACGTCCTTGTAACGGCACTCGATGACTGGACTTCCGGCTGGCATGACTGTGCGAATCAAATTCTGTGGCATGACCTCGCCGGCCGACGCCGAGCTTGCAGCATCCCTGGGGGTCGATGCCATCGGCCTCGTTTTCGTGCCGGGAAGTCGACGGGCAGTCGATATCGCATTGGCCAGGCAGATCATCGATGCCGTTCCGGCATTCGTGAACATCACGGCCTTGTTCATGGATCCCGAGGAAGAGGCCATTGCTCGTGTCATGGGCGAATTGCCGGTCGACCTCCTGCAGTTCCATGGCAGCGAATCTCCCCGCGGCTGCGAACAGCTGGCGCAACGTTACCAATGTCGGTACATCAAGGCACTGGGGGTACAGCCAGCCGATGAATTGCGGCAACAGGCGAGCCAGTACCGGGGTGCCGCCGGCATCCTGCTTGACAGTCATGCGCCGGGAGCGCCGGGCGGAACCGGCAGGACGGCGGACTGGCAGGCGCTGCCGACCATCGAGCAACGGGTCATCCTGGCCGGTGGCTTGCATGCAGGAAACGTGGCCGAAGCCATCGCGACGGTCCGGCCGTTCGCGGTTGATGTGGCGAGTGGCATCGAATCCGAACCGGGCATGAAGGACCCGCAAAAAATGAAATCCTTCGTTGAAGAGGTGAGACGTGTCCAGCAAACCAGCGAGTGAGGCAGCCGCGAACAAACTGCCTGACAACGAGGGCCGCTTCGGCCGCTTTGGCGGTCGCTTCATTGCCGAAACCTTGATGGAGCCGGTTGATGAATTGCGCGCAGAGTACGAGCGGTTCCGCGAAGATCCGGAGTTCCTGCGGGAACTAGATTCGGACCTGGCGGATTTCGTCGGGCGTCCGTCGCCCCTGTATCTCGCCGAGCGATGGTCGCGGGACACCGGATTGAAAATTTACCTCAAGCGCGAGGACCTGAACCACACCGGTGCGCACAAGATCAACAACACGATCGGGCAGGCCTTGCTGGCCAAGCGCATGGGCAAGACTCGCATCATTGCCGAGACCGGTGCCGGGCAGCATGGCGTGGCTACGGCCACCGTCTGCGCGCGACTCGGGCTCGAGTGCGTGGTCTACATGGGTGAGGAGGACATTCGTCGCCAGTCGCTGAACGTGTTCCGCATGAAACTGCTGGGTGCGAAGGTCGTCGCGGTCACGTCCGGTTCGCGTACGTTGAAGGATGCGCTGAACGAAGCAATGCGTGACTGGACAGCAAATCTCGACAACACCTTTTACATCATCGGCACCGTAGCCGGCCCGCATCCGTACCCCATGCTGGTTCGAGATTTCCAGTCGGTCATCGGCCGGGAGGTCCGCCGCCAGGTAATGGAAAAGGAAGGGCGTCTGCCGGACGCGCTGGTTGCCTGCGTGGGTGGCGGTTCGAATGCCATCGGTCTGTTTCATCCTTTCATCGAAGATGAGGGCGTGCAGATCTTTGGTGTCGAAGCGGGTGGCGACGGCGTCGAGACAGGCCGACATTCGGCGCCCCTGTCGGCGGGACGCGTCGGTGTCCTGCATGGCAATCGCACGTATCTCATGGAAGACGAGAACGGCCAGATCATCGAGACTCACAGTATTTCGGCGGGACTTGATTACCCGGGCGTCGGTCCGGAGCTGGCCTACCTCAAGGACATCGGCCGCGTGACCTTCGATGCCGTGACAGACGAAGCCGCGCTGGCGGCCTTTCACCACCTGTCGGAAACCGAGGGCATCATTCCCGCGCTCGAAACTGCCCATGCCATTGCCTATATCGATGTGCTCAAGGACAGGCTCGAGCCAGGCTCGGTCGTGGTGATCAATCTTTCCGGCCGCGGTGACAAGGATGTGATGACGGTTGCCGAGCGAGAGGGGGTGTCGCTGTGAACCGCCTTGCAGTTCGTTTCGACAAGCTGGCGAAGGAGTCTCGCAAGGGCCTGGTGACCTACCTGGTGGCGGGCGATCCGGACGCGGCGGCCACGGTCGAGCTGATGCATGCGATGGTTGCCGGCGGCGCCGATGTCATCGAGCTCGGCATGCCCTTCACTGATCCGATTGCCGATGGTCCGACCATCCAGGCAGCTTGCGAGCGAGCGCTGGCAGCGGGAACCGGTATCAAGGACATGTTCGGCATCGTCAGGACATTCCGCGAGAAGGACAGCGATACCCCGATCGTCCTGATGGGCTACCTGAATCCGCTGGAATCCATCGGCTACGAGACCTTTGCCGACCAGGCGGTCGCTGCGGGCGCGGACGCCGTACTGGTCGTCGACCTGCCGGTGGAAGAGGCCGAGGAAATCTCTGCGGTGCTCGCCGACAGGGCGCTGCAGTCGGTGTTCCTGGTCTCGCCGACCACCCGCGATGACCGGCTGGCCCGCATCAGTGAGGCGGCGACCGGATTCGTATATTATGTGTCTCTCAAGGGTGTGACCGGAGCTGGTGGCTCCGACCCCGAGGCCATGGCGTCGCAGGTCGGGAAGATCCGCGAAGCCGCCAGCGTGCCGGTGGGTATCGGCTTCGGCATTTCGGATGCCGAGTCGGCGGTCAAGGCCGCAGGCGCGGCCGATGCAGTCATCATCGGCAGCGCGATAGTCCGTCACATTGCCGAGCAGGGTGCGGCGGCCACTGGCGAAATCCGCCAGTTCGTATCCGGCGTGCGCCGCGCACTCGATGAAATGAATGTACCGACTGGATAACTAGAGAGAACGAATACGCTATGAACTGGTTTCGCAAACTTGTGCCATCCCGCATCAACACCTCGGCCGATCAGCGCCGCAGCGTGCCCGAGGGCGTCTGGACGAAATGCACCGGCTGCAGCGCCGTTCTCTATCGCGCCGAGCTGGAGCGCAACCTGAGTGTCTGCGCCAAGTGTGGCCAGCACATGCGAATCGGCGCTCGCCAGCGCCTGGAGATGTTCCTTGATCCGCAATCGGGCGAGGAAATCGGCGCCAATGTCGAGCCGGTCGATGCGCTGAAGTTCAAGGACAGCAAGAAATACAAGGACCGCATTTCCGCCTCGCAGAAGGCGACGGGTGAAAAGGATGCGCTGATTGCCATGCAGGGCCAGTTGAAGGGCATGGATGTTGTCGCGACGGCCTTCGAGTTCAAGTTCATGGGTGGTTCCATGGGTTCCGTGGTGGGTGAGCGCTTCGCGCTGGCCGCCAACCGTGCGCTGGAGAACCGCTGCCCGTTGATCAATTTCTCCGCCTCCGGCGGTGCGCGCATGCAGGAAGCACTGTTTTCGCTGATGCAGATGGCCAAGACCAGTGCTGTGCTGGCGCGCATGTCCGACGAGGGGCTGCCCTTTGTTTCCGTCCTGACCGATCCGACCACCGGTGGTGTGTCGGCATCGCTGGCCATGCTGGGCGACATCAATGTCGCCGAACCCAAGGCGTTGATCGGCTTTGCCGGCCCCCGTGTCATCCAGCAGACGGTGCGTGAGACCCTGCCCGAGGGATTCCAGCGCAGCGAGTTCCTGCTGGAGCATGGTGCGATCGACATGATCGTGGACCGTCGCGAGATGCGAGATCGCCTTCACAATGTCCTTTCCATGATGATGCGCCAGCCGAAAACGGGCACCAGCGACAGCTGACGCCATGCGCTTCCAGACGCTGGCTGACTGGCTGGACTGGCAGGAGCGACTCAACCCCAGGGGTATCGAGCTTGGCCTGGCGCGTGTTCGGCAGGTGCTGGATCGGCTCGACCTGCGACAGCCGGACTATCGTGTCCTCACCATTGCCGGCACCAATGGCAAGGGTTCGACGGCCAGTTATGCCGCCGCCATCCTGCAGCAGCATGGCCTGCGTACCGGTCGTTACCTTTCCCCGCACATCCAGCGCTACAACGAGCGCATTGCCATCGATGGCGTCGATGCCAGCGACGATGCGCTGTGCGCCGCCTTCGCCGCGGTCGACGAAGCGCGCGGTGACATCCAGCTGACGTATTTCGAGTTCGGCACCCTGGCCGCGCTGTGGCTGTTTCGCGAGCGCGAGGTGGACGTTGCCGTGCTCGAGGTCGGGCTTGGCGGGCGGCTGGATGCTGTCAACGCCGTGGATCCGGATGTCGCAGCAGTGGTCTCGGTCGGCCTGGATCACATGGACTGGCTGGGCGACGACATCGAGACCATTGGCAGCGAGAAGGCCGGCATTTTTAGGCGGGGCAGGCCTGCCTTGTATGCCGGCAGCGAGCCACCGCACAGCGTGCGCGCCCGCGCCAGCGCGACGGGCGCGAATTTCATCCGTGCCGGCGAGGACTACCATTGGAAACGCGATGGCCGCCAGTTCGATTGGTGGGACAGCCACTGTCGCCTGGCGGAACTGCCGCTGCCAGCCCTGCTGGGCGACCATCAACTGGGCAATGCCAGCCTGGCCATAGCCTGTGTCGTGCAGCTGCTGACCGTCATGGATCGCGATGTGGCGGTCGATGCGGTCGGGCGTGGGCTTGCGGCCGTGCGGCTGCCCGGGCGCTTGCAGCAGATCAGCGAACAGCCCGAAATCCTGCTGGATGCGGGACATAATCGTGCGGCTGCCGAGATGCTGGCGGCTTACCTTGCGGGTCGGTCAGGACGCCGGATCTGCTTGCTAGGCATGCTGGCGGACAAGAATCCCGGTGAATTCCGGGCCGCCCTGGAGCCCGTCGTCGACGAGTGGTGGTTTGTCACGCTAGGCGGCACCCGGGGACAAACGGCAGAGACGCTGGCGGGCAGGGCAGGCCTGCCCGCGGAAATTCCGTCACGCTGCTTCGATGACATGGCGGAAGCGCTGGAAGCCTTCGGCACGAACTTCCAGGCGGAAGATTGCCTGCTGGTGACTGGTTCCTTCCAGACCGTCCAGCTGGCATTGGATTCCGGGTTATACTCGGCCGCAAGCGGGCAGGATTGAACAGCGCAATCACGGGAGGCGGCGTGGATACACCCTTGAAGGAGCGATTGGTCGGAGCGTCAGTGCTGGTGTTCCTGGGTGTGCTGCTTATCCCCATGCTGCTGTCCGGTCCCGGGAATCGACCCGTCAAGCAGCCGGTTGCCCTGCCAGACAGCGATGCCGTGCAGACGGTGCGCATCCCCTTGAAGAAGCCGGATGAAGCAGCGAATTCGGGTGCCCCGGCCACGGGACAAGCAAGCGCTGAGGTCACGGCGATCGACCCGGTGGCGTCGACAGTCGAGCCGGAAAAGGCTCCCGTGCAGCCGCCGGCCGAGCCGGAAAATGCCAGGGAGGTCCCGGCCGGGACCGCAACAGTCTCCAGCGAGCCATCGAGCAGCCAATCGCCAGCAGGCGAGTCGCGACCATCGGGCGCCTGGACGGTGCAGGTGGGCAGTTTCAGCCAGCCGGAGAATGCGGAAACCCTTGCCGCCGAGCTTCGAGACATGGATTACCCGGCATTCGTCCAGCCCTTTGATGACGGCAGCCGCATGCATTACCGGGTCCGGATCGGCGGTTATGCCGACCGCGAGGCCGCTGCCGCCAAGGCCGCCGAGATCAAGCAGCGAACGGGCGAGCCGGCACGGCCGGCAATGAATGACTGATGCCAGGGGGCCGTATCCGGGGGCACAGCCTGAATTAATTCTGTTAGAATTTGCGCCTCAATCAGGCGGCACACCTTTGCAATTCAAGCGGCACGCGCGGAGTCCCCGATGGTCTGGTTCGACTGGTTAATCATAGGCATTACCCTGCTTTCGGCGATTGTCGGCGCCTGGCGCGGTTTCGTCCGCGAAGCCCTGTCCCTGGCAACCTGGATTTTCGCCTTCTGGCTGGCCTGGGCCTTTGCCGACAATGCCGCCCCCTGGTTCTCCACCTGGATCGAGACGCCCTCCCTGCAGGCGGTCGCCGGCTTTGTCCTGCTGTTCGGCATCGTTTTGCTGGTCGGTGCACTGGTGAACCACTTTGCCGCACTGGCGATCGAGAAGACCGGCTTGTCCGGGACCGACCGTGCAGTGGGCCTGGTGTTCGGCATCCTGCGCGGCTTGGTGATCGGCGTGGTGCTGGTCATGGTGGGGCTGTTGATGAACCTTTCTCGGGATCCCTGGTGGCAGGATGCCTTGCTGATTCCCTATTTCGAGCCGATGGCCAACTGGCTGTTCGGATTTTTTCCAGAGGGTTGGCGCTGAACGCGCCGCCCCGGGTTTTACTCCTCGGGTATTGACGCATGTGTGGAATTGTCGGAATCGTCGGCCAGTCGCCGGTCAACCAGTCGCTGTATGACGCGCTGACGGTGCTGCAGCACCGCGGCCAGGATGCGGCCGGCATCATGACTTTCGACCAGGGACGGGTGTTCATCCGCAAGGAGAATGGCCTGGTTGCCGACGTCTTCAAGCAGAAGGACATGGAATTGCTGATCGGCAACGTCGGCGTGGGACACGTCCGCTATCCGACCGCGGGCAGTTCCGGGGCCGACGAGGCCCAGCCCTTCTACACGAATTCCCCCTGGGGCATTTCCATCGTGCACAACGGCAACCTGGTCAATGCCGACGAACTGCGGGAACTGATGTTCAAGGAGGACCTGCGCCACCTGAACACCGGCTCCGACTCCGAAATCATTCTCAACGTGTTCGCCCACGAGTTGCAGGCGCATCACGGCAGCACGACGATCACGCCGGATGCCATCTTCAAGGCAGTGGAAGGCGTGCATCGCCGCTGCATTGGTGGCTACGCCATCGTGTCGCATATCAACGACTACGGAATTGTCGGATACCGCGATCCGTGGGGTATCCGTCCGCTGGTGATCGGCAAGCGCACCACGCCGAATGGCGACGAATACATGCTGGCCTCGGAAAGCGTGGCACTGGACGCCCTGAACTTCGAGATGGTACGCGACGTCCAGCCAGGCGAGGCGGTGGTCATCGAATACGACGGCACCCTGCACACCCGCCAGTGCGCCGAGAATCCCGTGCACTCGCCATGCATCTTCGAGTACGTCTACTTCGCCCGACCGGATTCGATCATCGATGGCATTTCCGTCTACAAGGCGCGCCTGCGCATGGGCGAGGCCCTGGCCGAGAAGATCATGCGGGACAAGCCGGAACACGACATCGATGTCGTCATCCCGATTCCGGACACCAGCCGGACCAGCGCCTTGCAGATGGCCAATTCGCTGGGCGTGAAGTATCGCGAGGGTTTCATCAAGAACCGTTACATCGGCCGGACTTTCATCATGCCGGGCCAGCAGCAGCGCAAACGCTCGGTCAAGCGCAAGCTGAATGCCATCGATCTCGAGTTCCGCGACAAGGTTGTCCTGCTGGTGGATGACTCCATCGTGCGAGGCACGACTTCGCAACAGATCATCCAGATGGCACGCGAGGCCGGTGCGAAAAAGGTCTATTTTGCCTCGGCCGCGCCGCCGGTGCGTTTCCCGAATGTCTATGGCATCGACATGCCGGTGGCGAATGAACTGGTCGCTGCCGGACGCAGTATCGAAGAAGTCCAGGCCGAGATCGGTGCTGACTGGCTGATCTACCAGGAGCTTGACGACCTGATCGACGCGGTGCGCTACAAGGAGAGTCCCGAATCCTTCGATGCTTCCTGCTTCTCCGGCAAGTACGTTACTGGCGGTGTAACCGATAAATATCTCGATCACCTCGAGGCGCTGCGCTCGGATTCCGCCAAGTCCGATCGCGAGGCCGAGGCGCGCGTCGTCAAGCGCGCCTGAGTTCACCCTTCACAGCTGGTATGCACCGGGCTAGGCTCGGTGCATGGCCTCGTATCCTGCCACTTCCCGACAGCAACTCCTCTCCTGCCTGAACAAGGCGCTGGACGCCTGCAAGCCGGCAGTCATCCTGCAGGATCATTGCGCTCGGCATGCGCCGGCCACGGAGCGCCACGTGCTTGGCGTGGGCAAGGCGGCCGTCGGCATGGCCGAGGGCGTGCTGTCATCGTGTCCGACGATGCGCTCGGCATTGCTGGTGGTACCGGAGGGCATGGCGGTTGCCGCCCGCGAGCTGCAGCGAGACTTTGCTCAGGTGGATATCGACATCAGGATCGGGGGGCATCCGTTGCCCGATACCCGCAGCCTCGACGCAGGCCAGGCCATGCTCGATTTCCTGGCGCGTGCCGACCACGACATCCTGCTGTTGCTGTCCGGCGGGGCGAGCGCGCTTGCCGACCTGCCCGTGCACGGGCTCGCACAATCCGCTTACTTCGACTGGCAGGAGCGGCTCTATCGCATGGGCCTCCCGATTGCGCAGTTGAATGCTGCCCGGCAACGGCTTTCTGCCCTGAAAGGTGGTCGCCTGTTGCAGCACCTGCCCGATGGCATCTCCTTGCGGCAATTGCTGGTGTCCGATGTACCGGCAGGGCCGCAGGCCGACGAGGCGGCAATTGTCGGCTCGGCGCTGGCCATACCGCTGGCGGCGCCACCTGAATTGCCGGCGTCGCTCGACCATGCATTGCCCGCGTGGCGTCCGCTGGCGCTGCCCCGGCCGAAGACAGATATCGTGTTGCGCAACGACGACCTGCTGGACGCGCTGGAAGCGGCAGCAACTGGCATGAACTGGGCACGGCAGGCGCGCAAGCGCCTGGACGGTGATGCAGCCGAGGCGGGGCGTGCCTGCGCTGCCGCGCTGGCTGATGGTCCACCTGGCTTTTATCTCTGGGGCGGGGAAACAACGCTTGCCGTGCCTGCCGATGCACCTCCGGGCGGCCGCAACCAGCACCTGGCATTGGCGGCGGCGGCGGGCATCGCCGGGCGCGATGATTGCCTGTTGCTGGCCTTCGGTACCGATGGGCGAGATGGCACGACCGAGGAAGCGGGTGCGCTGGTCGATGGGGGCAGCGTGGAGCGTTCGAGCATCGAGGGCTGGGATGCTGCGGACGCGCTGGCAGCCTGCCGGGCTCACGAGGCCTTGCAGGCAAGCGGCGACCTGCTGCACACCGGCCCTACCGGCAACAACCTGATGGACGTGGTGTTCGGGCTGAAGCTTGTCGGCCCGGCCAGTCAGGTATAATCCGCGCATGCCGAAGCATTACGCCAACCCGACCGAGTTTCTTGCTGGTCCGACACCGACAGCGTGGGTGGAGGCGGCTGCGGCCGATCTTCCCTTGATCCTGGTGGATCATGCGCATTGTGAGAAGAAAGCGGCATCGACTGCCATCAACCTGCTGTTTCGTTACCCCGAGTTCGAAGCACTGACGTACCGCATGTCACGACTGGCGCGCGAAGAGTTGCGGCACTTCGAGCAGGTCCTGAAGCTGATGAAGCAACGGGATATCGCCTTCGGGCACCTTGGAGCATCGCGATACGCAGAAGGTTTGCGCGCCAAGGTCCGCTCGCGCGAGCCGGAACGCCTGGTCGATATCCTGGTGGTCGGTGCGTTTATCGAAGCACGTTCCTGCGAGCGTTTCGAAGCACTGGCACCGGCGCTGCAAGATCGGGAGGTGGCGGAGTTCTATCTCGGCCTGTGCGCGTCGGAGTCTCGCCATTTCCAGCAATACCTTTCGCTGGCCGGGCAAGCCAGTGACGAGGACATACAGCCGCGGATAGAATTTTTCGCAGCGCTGGAAATGGAGCTGAACACGCGGCCCGACAGTGAATTGCGTTTCCACAGCGGTCCGCCGCAGGTCGGGGCGGAGCTCAAAGCGGCAGGTTGCTGAGACTCAATCCGGCTGCGGTGGCACGGAGCACACTGCCCTGGGTATACCAGTCGCCCAGCACGATGCGCTGGCAGGTCTGGCCACCGATCGACTGCGTGTGAATGGCCGGGCGGTGGGTGTGGCCGTGGATCATGCGCCTGACCCCGCAATCCGCGAAGGCGGCCGCCACCGTATCCTGGTTCACGTCCATGATGGCCATCGCCTTGCCTGACTGCGCGCTCCGGCTCTCTGCGCGCGCCTTGTCTGCAAATGCCTGCCTGGCAGCCACTGGCTGCGACAGGAACTCGCGCTGCCAGTCCGGGTTTCTCACCATCTGGCGAAACTGCTGGTACTCCACGTCATCCGTGCACAGCGTGTCGCCATGCAGCAGCACCGTGGGCTCTTCATAGAGATCGATGACCGTGGGATCTTCCAGCAAATGGACGCCAGTTCGCTCTGCGAACGCCTGTCCAACCAGGAAATCACGGTTGCCATGCATGAAATAGGTTGGGACTCCGCTGGCGGTCAGTGCCGCCAGCGCATCCTGCACCCTGGCATGATGTGGATTGGGGTCGTCATCGCCGATCCACGCCTCGAAGAGATCGCCGAGGATGTACAGCGCATGGGCACTACGGGCTTCGGTGGCCAGGAACTCCAGGAACAGATTCGTGACCTCGGGGCGCGCCTCGTCCAGGTGCAGGTCGGAAATGAACAGAACCTGTCCCATCAGTCCTGCGATGAGTCCTGTCCAGCTTCAGCCGGCAGTGCAGCAACGAGTTCCGCCTTTTCGATGATCACCGGTCGCATCGGCACGTTCTGGCCGAAGGGCCCGGCAGGCCCCACGGGCAGTTCGGCAATGCTGTCGATCACGTTCATGCCACGGACTACCTTGCCAAAAACGGTATAGCCCGGGCGGTATTCCTTGGCATCCAGGCGATCGTTGTCCACCAGGTTGATGTAGAACTGCGAGGTGGCGGAGTCCGGCTCGTTGGTCCGGGCCATGGCCAGCGTGCCGCGTTCGTTCGACAGGCCGTTGGTGGACTCGTTCTTGACTGGCTCGCGCGTTTCCTTCTTGTCGAAATCGATGTCGTAGCCACCGCCCTGCGCAACAAAGCCTGCAATCACGCGATGGAAGATCGTTCCGTCGTAGAAACCGTCCTTGACGTATTGCTTGAAGTTCTCGACGGACAGCGGAGCTTCCTCGTCGAACAGCTCGATGTAGACGTCGCCGTCGGTGGTCTCGAAACGGACATATTCCTCGGCCTGCGAAGGCAGGACGAAGGTGGCCAGCAACAGGCCGAGCAGCAGCTTCTTGGTCATGGTGATCTCCGGGGCGGATCCTAGTCTGGAAGGCAGCATCTTACCCGTTGCAGCGGCCATAACAAACCACTGGCAAGGCGTTCCCGGACGGGCCGGGCCGTCGCCGCGAGCAGGGCGCTCTGCTAAGATGTCGCGCCATGACTGACAGCCCTCATATCACCCGCTTTGCGCCATCCCCGACCGGGCGAATGCATCTCGGCAATGCGCGCACGGCCTTGTTCAATGCCTTGCTGGGGTCGCGGAGTGGCGGGCAGCTGATTCTCAGGATCGAGGATACGGATGCCGAGCGCTCGACCCGCGAGCACGAGGGTGCTTTGCTGGAAGACCTGGCCTGGCTCGGTATCCAGTGGTCGGCGGGCCCTGACATCGGTGGCCCGCACGGGCCGTATCGCCAGTCCGAGCGCAGCGATCTGTACGCCGAGCACTATGCCCGGCTGGAATCGCAGGGCCAGGCTTATCCCTGCTTCTGCTCGCCCGAGTCTCTCAAGCTGGTACGCAAGGCCCAGCTGGCGGCCGGCCAGCCGCCGCGCTACCCGGGAACCTGCGCGACGCTGTCCGAAACCGAGATCAAGGAACGCCTGGGCAAGGGGATGGAGCCGACATTGCGCTTCCGGGTGCCGCTGGGGCAAGAGGTTCGGTTCACCGATCTTGTCTACGGCGAGCAGGTTTTCAAGACGGACGATATCGGTGATTTCATCATTCGCCGTGCGAACGGAACGCCTGCGTTCTTCTTCAGCAATGCCATTGATGACTCCTTGATGGGCGTCACACTGGCGATGCGCGGTGTCGACCACCTCGCCAACACGCCACGACAGCTCTTGCTGCTGGACGCGCTTGGCATGCGAGCACCCGCTTACGCGCATTTCGCCCTGGTGCAGGACAGCGATGGCGGTGGCCTGTCGAAGCGACTCGGCAGTCTTGGTCTTGCCGAACTGCGCGAGCAGGGCTACCTGCCGCTGGCACTTGCCAATTACCTGGCACGGCTCGGGCATTCCTATGCCGAGGAAGGTTTCAAGAACATCGAACAGTTGAGTGCGGAAATCGACGAGCAGCGCTTCGGCCGCGCCCCGGCCCGTTTCGATCCCGTGCAACTGGAGCACTGGCAGGTCGAAGCCGTGCATCATCTTGCGGATGGCGAGATGCTGGACTGGTTGCTGGCACACGAGTCCCATTCGGAGCTTGCGGCACGAGTGCCTGCCGAGGATCACGCCCGTTTCGTGCAGACAGTGCGCGACAATATCGTCATGCCGGTGGATGCCGCGGAGCTGG
>JAWWBS010000057.1 GCA_033720895.1 Gammaproteobacteria bacterium | reverse complement strand
CGGCATAGCGCTGGCACTGGCCTGGTATTCCGGCCAGTGCACCGAAGAAGTCTCCTGCGAAGCCGACGTCCAGACCGATCTCGCAAACGGCATCATCACCCAGGATTACATCACCAATACCTGGACGACCAGTACGGCGGACGAAGCGGAACCGAACAATTCTGCTGACGAAGCCAATCCTTTTGTCGTGCCTGCCAGCAGCGGTCTGCTGTATGACGGGACGGCCAACGATGCGACCGACACGGCCGATTACCTGGCACTGGTGCTCGATACCGGCAGCTATGCCATGTATCTCTGCCAGGCGCCGGACAATTGCCTGCAGCCTTTTCTCAGCGGCAATTCACTTCACCTGGAGCTTTATGACCAGAACGGGGTACTGCTGGAATCCACCGCGCTGAGTGGAGGTGAGCATGCTATCCAGCTCGGTGCATCGGCTGGCGTGCTGTATTACCTGGCGGTGATTGCCGACGACACCGGTGGTGCCGACATGGCCTATCGCCTGGTCGTGACCGACTGATTCTTTTCCGACTCCCGTGAAGGGCATGCACTAGACTCTGTGGACCTCTTCCACGGAGTCCGGCCCATGCCTGGTTTCTTCAGCAAGCTGCGTTACAGCCTGGTTCGGGGAGACGGCCTTGCTCGTTACACCAAGTACGCCGTTGGTGAGATCCTGCTGATCAGCATCGGTATCCTGATCGCGATGGAGATCGACAACTGGAACGAGCAGCGCATCGAGCAGCAGGAAATTCATCAGTATGCGCGGGCGCTGGTCGACGACCTGAAGGCGGACCTGGAGATGATCGATCCCGTCTTCCGGCAATCAAAGAACCAGTATGAGCGAGCCGGGTGGCTGGGTGACTATGTTCGCGGCAAGGAGCTCGACGAGCTCGACTCCTTGTTGCTCTATGCACTGACCCGCCGCACCGGTTACCGGCCTTTTTCCTGGAGTCGCACGGCCATCGACCAGCTGCGCGCTTCCGGTGCGCTGCGCCAGATGCAGGATCGCGAGCTGGTGAAGAAGATTGCGGCCTATGTCGCCCTGACCTACCACCTGGATGAAGACTACGTCTCGGATGTTGCTGCGGGAAAAGCGGCGGCTGCCAGCACCGCAAAGGTCGTCGACCTGAACCTCGACAATGTTGACGAGATGTACGACATCCTGGACGTGGATTTCGAAGATGAAGGCCCGCCCAGCCTGGCGGCCTACCTGGAGTCCTTTGCCGAAATGGACGCGCTTGAACGCGAGCCGCTGCTGGTCGATGACATCAGGGAGGTCCAGGTGATGGTCAATGCCTTCGTGAACCTGGGCAGGGCGATGGGGGCACGTCCCCGCCATGAAATCCCGAAGTTGATCACCATGGCCGAGGAACTGATCGGGCTGCTGGACGAGGAATATCCGCCGCTGGATTGACGAGCTCAGTCGAGTGGCATGCGGAAGCCGAAGATCTCCCAGCCATCGGCGGCGATGTCGAGTTCCTCGGCGCGCGCGAACCCCATCTTTTCATACATGGCCCAGGCGTCCTGCATGGCGCGCGTGGTGTGGAGCACGAACTGGGCGTGACCCGCGTCACGGGCACGCTGCATGCAGGCATGCGTCAGCGCCTTGCCGACACCCTTGCCACGGAATTTCTCGTCCACTGCCAGCAAGCGCATGCCCGAGGTGTCGGTCAGCGTGGTGACAAATCCCTTGTGGCGATACTGCGACATGTCGTTGACGTAGACGCAGCCGCCCATCAGCTCGTCATTGTCTGTTACCGCAACCAGCAGGGTAGTGGCCGGCTTCTCGGCCAGCTTGCCGATGTTCGCCAGGCGCTCGTAATAGGCCGGCTGCTCGTCTGGCTTGGGAAAACCGTCCAGTGCGATGTAGGCACGCGTCATCAGTTCGCCAAGCGTGGCGTATTCCTGCGACGTCGCCGCCCGGATGTGAATCTCGCCGGTCATGAATTCCTCAGAGTTTGCGAACGTTCAACCGGAGCGCATTGCCGATCACCGACACCGAGCTGAACGACATTGCCGCGGCAGCAATCATCGGCGACAGCAGGATGCCGAAGAAGGGGTACAGCACGCCGGCCGCGATCGGTACGCCGAGGCCATTGTAGCCGAAGGCAAACCAGAGGTTCTGCTGGATGTTGCCAACGGTTGCCTCGGACAGGCGTCGCGCCTTCAGGAGGCCGCCGAGGTCGCCGCGCATCAGCGTCACGGCCGCACTTTCCATCGCGATATCGGTACCGGAGCCCATGGCAATGCCGACATCGGCCTGCGCCAGCGCGGGAGCATCGTTGATGCCATCGCCTGCCATCGCAACGACCTGGCCCTGTTCCTGCAAATCCTTCACCGCTTGCGCCTTGTCCTCGGGGTGCACATCGGCAATGACGTCGTCGATATCGAGTTCCGCCGCTACGGCTTTTGCGGTCTTCTCGTTGTCGCCGGTCAGCATGATGATCTTCATGCCGGCCGCGCGAATCTCCCGGAGCGCCTGCGGGGTGGTCTCCTTGATGCGGTCGGCGACCGCCAGGATGCCGGCCAGCTTGTTGTCGACGGCCAGGTACATGACGGTACGCGCCTTGTCGCGCCATGCCTCGGCCTTGTCGGCCAGCGCGGCCATGTCGATGTTTTCCTTGTCCATCAGGCTGCGATTGCCCAGCGCCAGTGAACGTCCATCGAGCTTGCCGACGACGCCGGCGCCGGTGACCGAATCGAAGTTCTCCACCTTGCCGATGTCGAGCTCGCGTTCTTTTGCCGCCCCGAGAATGGCGGACGCCAGCGGATGCTCGCTGCCGGTTTCCAGCGCGGCCGCGAATGCGAGGACTTCGTCATCGCTGAAGCTGTCCGTGGCGGCAACATCCTGCAGTGCCGGCTTGCCCTCGGTGATCGTGCCGGTCTTGTCGATCAGCAGGGTGTCGACCTTGCGCAAGGTCTCGATGGCTTCGGCATCACGGAACAGCACGCCGAGTTTCGCGCCACGGCCGGTGGCGACCATGATGGAAACCGGCGTGGCCAGGCCCAGGGCGCAGGGGCAGGCGATGATCAGCACCGCCACGGCATTGACGATGGCATAGGCCATGCGGGGTTCGGGCCCGAACAGCGCCCAGGCAATGAACGCGAGGATGGCCGTGACCACTACCGATGGCACGAACCAGGCCGACACGCGGTCGGCCAGCTTCTGGATCGGTGCGCGAGATCGCTGCGCCTCGGACACCAGCGTCACGATCTGCGACAGGATGGTGTCGCTGCCGACCTGGGTGACCTCGACGAGCATGCTGCCGGTATTGTTGATGGTCGCGCCGTATACCTTGTCGCCGCTTTCCTTGGCCACCGGTTCCGCTTCGCCCGTCAGCATCGATTCGTCGACCCGCGAACTGCCCTCGATCACCTCGCCATCCAGCGGGATCTTCTCGCCAGGCTTGACGCGCAGCCGGTCGCCGACAGCAATTTCGTCAATCGCGACTTCCTCTTCCTTGCCGGCATCGTCAATGCGTCGGGCCGTGTCCGGTGCGAGCTCCAGCAAGGAACGGATCGCCTGGCTGGTCGCACTGCGCGCCTTCAGCTCCAGTACCTGGCCGAGCAGCACCAGGGTGACAATCACTGCCGCGGCTTCGAAGTACACCCCCACCTCGCCATGTTCGTTGCGGAAGGCAGCGGGAAACCACTCCGGTGCGAGCCAGGCGAACAGGCTGAACACCCAGGACACGCCGGTACCCAGCGCGATCAAGGTGAACATGTTGGGACTGCGATTGACGATCGAACGCCAGCCGCGCTGGAAGAATGGCCAGCCGCCCCAGAGCACGACCGGTGTCGAGAGAACGAGTTCCAGCCAGCCTCCGATATTGCGCGGCAGGATCTCGTGCAGCGGAATCCAGGCAACATGCGAGGACATGGCAATGACGAAGACCGGCAGCGTCAGCAGCGCGCTGATCCAGAAGCGCCGTCGCATGTCATCGAGCTCGGTGGTGTCTTCCTCCAGCGACGCGCCTTTCGGCTCCAGCGCCATGCCGCAGATGGGGCAGCTTCCGGGGCCGTACTGCTCGATTTCCGGGTGCATGGGACAGGTGTAGAGCGTGCGCCCGGTCGGGTCCGGCGCGGCTGCCTCCGAGGGCTTGCGATCCTGGCCCTGGTGGCAGTGGTGTTCATTCATGCGATGCCCTCCGGGCGAGCAATTTCTTCCACGATAGCAAAGCTGTCAACCCCCTGCCGATGGCGAATCGAGGTCTTTTCATGCCGGCTCGCGCGAGCGTTTCGACAGCGGCGCTGCCAGCCGCCATAATCGGGCCTTTCCCATTTGTCGGAGAATCAGCAAGGTCATGGTTGCAGTCATGCAGGGAGCGTTGCGCCAACGCGTCGGAAGCTGGGTGGAAAGCCCGCTGGTGCAGAATTTCATCATTGCGGTGATCGTTTTCAATGCCATTACCCTGGGCCTGGAAACATCGCCCTGGATGCAGGAACGATTCGGGAGCGTATTGCATGCCCTGGACCGCCTGATCCTCGGAATCTTCGTTGTCGAGATACTGGTGAAGCTGTTTGCCTATCGCCTGCGGTTCTTCGTCAGTGGCTGGAACCTTTTCGATTTCTTCATCGTTGCCATTTCGCTGGTTCCCGGGTCCGGCCCCCTGTCCATTCTTCGCAGCCTGCGAATCCTCCGCGTGTTGCGCCTGCTGTCCAGCATCAAGCGCCTGCGCATGATCATCGAATCCCTGCTCGCGGCCATTCCCAGCATCGGCTGGATCATGCTGCTGCTCGGCATGGTCTTCTATATCTTCGCGGTCATGGGTACCCAGATGTTCGGCGAGGCCTTCCCGGCCTGGTTCGGTTCGGTAGGTGCGTCGCTTTATACCCTGTTCCAGGTCATGACGCTCGAAAGCTGGTCCATGGGAATTGCCCGTCCGGTGATGCAGGAATTTGCCTACGCGTGGTTGTATTTCGTTCCGTTCATCCTCATCTCGGCATTTACGATCCTGAACGTTTTCATTGGCATCATCGTGAATACCATGCAAGCGCTGCATGCCGAGGAAGAGGAGGCCCTGCACAGGGCGATGGAAGAGCGAGCCCATGCCGAACGCGCGGAAATGATCGGCATGCTGGAAGCACTCACCACGGAAGTGGCCGAGCTGAAGCAGCGCCTGCCGGAAAGGTAGGCGTGTTGCATTCTGCCGGCGCAGGAAGGAGGTAAGACGCATGAGCGAGAATCGGACAATGGCAAGGGCCTATGCGGCACGATCGGCCGACAGCGGCCTGGCGCCGCATGACATCGAGCGGCGCGAGCTGCGTGACGACGATGTCGCCATCGAGATCGACTACTGCGGTGTCTGCCACACCGACATCCACTTTGCCGAAGACGACTGGGGTCGGACGAAGTATCCGGTCGTGCCCGGACATGAAATCATCGGTCATGTCACGGCAGTGGGTTCGAAGGTGAAGCAATACGAACCGGGCGACATGGTCGGCGTCGGCTGCATGGTGGATTCCTGTCGCCAGTGCCAGCCCTGCGAGGAAGGCCTGGAGCAGTTCTGCGCGGAAGGATTCACCAGCACCTACAACAGCCCGGACCGCCACGATGGCACGATCACCTCCGGCGGCTACTCGGAACGCGTGGTGGTATCCGAGCGCTTCGTTGTGCGCCTGCCGAAGAAACTCGATCCGGCCGCCGCCGCACCG
Source organism: Gammaproteobacteria bacterium (assembly GCA_033720895.1). Lineage (NCBI taxonomy): Bacteria > Pseudomonadati > Pseudomonadota > Gammaproteobacteria > Gammaproteobacteria bacterium. The sequence goes on along the minus strand of JAWWBS010000057.1, from coordinate 10,063 downwards.
ATACTCTGTGCCGGCATCACGACTTACTCGCCATTGCGTCATTTCGGCATCCGCAAGGGCGACCGGGTCGGCGTGGTCGGCATGGGCGGCCTCGGCCACATGGGTGTGAAATTCGCGAACGCCATGGGTGCGGAAGTGACCCTGTTCACTCGCTCCGAAAACAAGGTTGCCGAAGCGAAGTCGCAAGGCGCGCATCACGTTGTCATCTCGACCGACAAGGCGCAGATGAAAGCCGCCGCCGGTTCGCTGGATTTCATTCTCAATACCGTGCCGGTGCCGCACGACCTCAATCCCTACATCAACTGTCTCAAGCATGATGGTGTGATGTGCATGGTCGGCCTGATCCAGCCCCTGGAAGATCCGTTGAATATCGGTGGCCTGATCGGCAAGCGTCGCGTGCTGGCCGGTTCGCTGATCGGCGGCATGCCGGAAACCCAGGAAGTGCTCGATTTCTGTGCCGAGCATGACATCAGCTGCGATATCGAAATGCTCGACATCAAGAACATCAACGAAGCCTACGAGCGCATGAAGAAGGGTGATGTGAAGTATCGCTTCGTGATCGACACGGCCAGCCTTCGCGGCTGATGAGGCCAGCAAGTCGTTCAGATCTTGAAGCGGCCTTCTCTCGCCGCTTGCCAGGTTCGACGTGCTTGCTGCCCGTGCTTGCATTGCTCCTGGCGATGCCGGCCCGGGCGGATGGCGTTTTCGATATCTCCTGGGATAACGACCTCCTGGCCGGCACCGACCAGGGCTACACCAACGGCATTCGCTTCAGTTATCTCGATGCTCTCGATCTCGACGACAGCTCGCCCTGGCATGCCTTGCCAGGCTTCGATGCGCAGGCCGAGCAGGCAGCGGTCTGGAGCCTGCAGCAATACATGGTCACGCCCGAGGACATCACCACCACGGCGCCAGTGTTCGATGACCTGCCGTACCTCGGCTACCTCGGCATCTCCGGTTCGATCTGGAACTGGCAAGGGGATCGACTGAGCGGCTATGGACTGACGCTGGGCGTGATCGGACCGAACTCGGGCGCCGAGAACACGCAGCGGCAAGTGCATCGCCTGATTGGCAGCACCATTCCCCAGGGCTGGGACAACCAGATCGGCGAGGCCTGGACGCTGGGTGTTGCGCATTATGGTGCCATCCGATATCGCTTCAATACGGCACCTGGCGATCTCGAGAAGCAGTGGGTCTGGGGTTACGAAACCACGGCCGGCAACTGGATCGTCAATGCGCAGCTTGGCGGCATCTTCCGCATCGGGCGGAACATTCCCGGCAATTTCATACCGGATTACTCGGGCCGCTCGGCACCGGTCGCGCTGCCCGGGCTTTACAGTGCGAACGCGACGCAAAGCGGCTGGTCATTCTTCGCGGGGGCGGCGATCGAGGCCGTACCGTATGCCTATCTCGAGGATCACCACGAGCCATTCGTCTACGAGCAGGAGCGCCTGATCGGCCATGTCGGCTTTGGATTGAACTGGTACACCCCGGGCTTCGACGTCACGTTGATCCTGCGCGCCAACAGCAATGTCAGTGAAACGCGACCCGACCCCCTGCGCTACGGCACCATCGCTTTCACCTGGACGCTGGAGTGACCAGCCCTGCCTGAGAACGCCCGCCGGCTGCCTTCGCTATACTGAAAGGCATTCACGTCATTCATCATGCAGGGGGCGCCATGATGCCTTTGAAACGTTTTGCCTTGATTTCCCTGGCCCTGCTTGTCCCGGGACTGGGCCTGACCGCCTGTGATCGCGGGCCCGCGGAGGAGCGCGCAGCGCCCGTCCGTGGTCTCAAGGCGATGACGGTTTCCGAATCCGCGGCCGTGCAGCTGCGCCGGTATCCCAGCGTGATCGAGCCGGCCGACCAGTCGCCATTGTCTTTCGAGGTCGGTGGCCGTATCGAAAAGCTGCCGATGGAAGTCGGCATGGACGTCGAGGTTGGCGACCTGCTGGCCGCCCTCGATGCGCGCTCCTACGAACTGCAGCGAGACCAGGCCGACGCGCGGCTGGACGAGGCCAATGCCAATCTCGAGACGGCCCGCAGCCAGTACCGCCGCAACCAGGAGCTGGCCGAGCAGGGGCTGGTGGCCACCAAGACCCTGGAGGATTCCAAGTCGGCGCTGGATGCTGCTGTCGCCCAGGCCAGCCAGGCCGAGCGACAGTTCAACCTGGCCGAACGCGATTACGGCAAGACGCGCCTGCTGGCGCCATTTACCGGGCGCATCGCCAGTGTGACGGTCGATCCCTTCGAGCAGGTGTCCCCGGGGCAACGCGTGGGCGCCATCTACAGCGAGCAGGGCTTCGAGGTGTCGTTCAGCGTGCCGGCCTCCGTGCTGGAGCAGCTGGAGGTCGGTACTGCCGTGCGCATCGATGTTCCCGACCTCAAGCTCGAAGCGGTGCAGGGGCGCATTTCCGAGCTGGGTAACCGGGCTTCCGAAGTGTCTTCCTTCCCGGTCACCGTGACGGTAGTCGAGCCGCCGCCGCGCCTGCGTGCGGGCATGGCGGCCGAGGTCGAGCTGGATGTGGCCGCCCTGCGCGGGGCGGGTTACCTCGTACCCCTGAGTGCGTTCGAATTCGATGCCAACGAAGACCTGCAGATGGCCGGGCGTCTCTGGGTGTATGACGCCGAGAGCAGCACGGTGAGCTCGCGCATGGTCCAGATTTCCGGCGTGCGGGGCAACGAGCTGATTGTCAGTGACGGTCTGGAGATCGGTGATGTCGTGGCTGTTGCGGGCGTGTCCTACTTGCGCGAAGGGCAGCGGGTGAACCTGCTGCCGATGCAGGAGTAAGGCCATGCTTGGCAAATTGACGGCAGCGGCGCTGCAGCAATCGCGCCTGACCCTGTTCATCATGTTGATGCTCGCGATCGGCGGCTCGATGCTTTACGCGGACTTCCCGAAACGCGAAAACCCCGAGATCACCATTCGCACGGCAATCATCATTGCCAAGTTTCCCGGCATGCATCCGGATCGCATGGAGCTGCTGATTGCCGAGCCGATGGAAAGGAAAATCCGCGAGCTCGGCCCGGTCAAGAACATACGCACACGGGTGCAGCTGGGTGAAGTGCGCATCCGGCTGGAGATCAATGACCTGGCCGAGGACCTGCCCGGTATCTGGCAGGACCTGCGCAACAAGATGGACGAGGTGGCGAGAGAGCTCCCCGAGGGTACGCGCGGACCGTTCGTGAACACGGACTACGGCGATGTCGCTGTCGCGACGATCGCAATGACGGCCGAGGGTTTCAGCTACCCCGAGATGGAAAAGGCCGCCAAGGAACTGCAGCGTGACCTCTACCTGATCGAGGGTATCGACAAGGTGGCGCTGTTCGGCGTACAGGAAGAGCGCATCTGGCTGGAATACGATGCGCAGCGACTGGCGGCAAATGGCGCGCAGTCATCGCAGCTGGTGGAGGACATCCAGGCCCAGAATGTCATCCTTCCCGCGGGCAGCCTGCAGACGGAAGAGAGCGCCTTGCCCGTGCGCGCCTCGGGTGACCTGCAAGGTGTCGACGAGATTCGCAGCCTGGTCAGCCAGGTCGTGGGCAGTGAAAATTTCACCGTGCTCGAAGACCTTGCCACGGTCCGGCGCGGCGTGGTCTCGCCACCCGAAGCGCCAGTAAGCTTCAACGGTCGCCCGGCGCTGGTGCTGGCTGTCGAAATGCGCGGCGGCCTGGACATTTCACGCATTGGCGATGATCTCGAGCGCACCGTGCAGGATTTCGAGAACAGCTTGCCGATCGGTTACGAGCTGTCGTTTGCCACCTTCCAGCCAGGTGACGTGGAAGTTGCCGTAAGCGGCGCCGTGCGAAACGTGCTGCAGACGCTCGCTGTGGTGCTGGCGGTGGTGATGCTTTTTCTTGGCGTGCGCGCCGGTCTCATCACGGCATCGATCGTGCCGTTCTCCGTGCTGTTCGCGCTGTTCGGCATGAGCTTTGCCGGCATCCAGCTGGAGCAGGTGTCGATTGCCGCCATCATCATTTCGCTGGGCCTGCTGGTCGATAACGGGGTCGTTGTGGTCGAAGACATGCTCACCCGGGTACAGGCGGGCGAGGATCCGGAGGAGGCGGCACGCAATGTCGGCCAGCAGTTTGCCAGTCCCTTGCTGATCTCTTCCCTGACGACCATCTTCGCCTTCCTGCCGCTGATGCTGATGTCCGGGGCGCGCGGTGAGTATGCATTTTCCCTGGGTGGCGTGGTCACGCTGACCTTGATCGGCTCCTGGGTGACGTCGATGGTGTTCCTGCCCTTCGTCGCTGCGAAGTTCATTCGCCGCAGGACCGCGAAGGATTCGTCGATTACCGAAAGCAGCGGTGCGCTCGAGCGGCATTACCTGCCCGTGCTGAAGACGGCGACTCGGCATCCGCGTGGCACGGTGGCGATCATCTACCTGCTGTGCTTCAGCGTCGTCTTCCTGTTCCCGATGTTGAAGAAGGAACTGTTCCCGGATTCCGAACGCAACCAGTTGCTGATCTACATGGACCTGCCGAACGATGCCAGCGTCATGCGCACCCAGGCAGCTGCGCGCGAGGTGTCCGATTGGTTGATGGACAAGGAGACCAACCCGGAAGTGATCAACCACGTCACCTACATCGACGGTGGTGGACCGCGCTTCTATCTCTCCCTGAATCCGCTGGAGCCGGATCCTTCGATGGCGTTCTTCATCGTCACGACTACGGATTTCGAATCGGCCAGGACCTTGCGGGCGCGCGGCCGTCGCTACTTCATCGAGAATCACCCGGAAGCGCGGTTCACATTGAAGATGCTGTCGATGGGGCCCGGAGAAGCCGGCCTGGTCGACGTGCAGGTGGCAGGCAAGGATTCGCGCGAGCTGTTCGAAATTGCGCAGCAGGTACGCAACATCTTTGCCGATGTGCCGGGGATCGTGCAGAACGAGGATGACTGGGGCGAGCGGATCGCCAACATGTACATCGATATCGACCAGTCACGCGCCCAGCGCCTGGGCTTGAGTTCTCAGGCCGTTTCCGAGGCCCTTCGACGGTACCTGGATGGCTACGAGATTTCCGAGTACCGCGAGGGCACGGACAGCATTCCGATTGTCGCGCGGATGATGGAATCGCAGCGCGATGGCATCGACGATGTCCTCAATCTATCCATCGGTACCGGCAATGGCACGGTGGCCCTCGAGCAATTCGCGACCATCGGTCCGGTGTTCGATTACTCGACGGTGCGGCGCCTGAACCAGCAACGCACGGTGACCATTACCGGCAAGAGCGAGTTCCTCGCCGCCGACCAGTTGCTGGCGGAAATCCAGCCGGAACTCGATGCGCTGGATACCGGCGGCGCGACCATCACCATCGGAGGCGAGCTGGCCGACCAGAAGGAAATTTTCAGCGACCTTGGTCGCGGTGTGCCGATCGGGCTGGTGTTGATGGTCGTGGTGATCATCATCCAGTTCAATTCCTTCCGGCGTACCGCGCTGGTCTTCATGTGCATTCCGCTGGTGATCTTCGGCGTTCCGATCGGCCTCTTGCTGCTTGGCGAGCCGATGAGTTTCTTCGGCTTGCTGGGCTTCATCGCGCTGTCCGGCATCATCATCAACAACGCCATCGTGCTGATCGACCAGATCGATGTGGAACGCCAGGACAAGCCACTGGTCCAGGCCGTGATCGAGGGCTCGCGCAAGCGCGTGCGGCCGATCCTGCTGACCTCGGCAACTACCGTGATCGGCCTCGTGCCGCTGTATCTCTTCGGTGGGCCGTTGTGGTCGCCACTGGCCACCGTGATGATGTTCGGACTGGCCTTCGCCTCCTTGATGTCGCTGGTCTTCTCGCCGGCTGCTTACGTCTGGCTGATGCGGGATGAAAACGAGGCCGGGGCGTGACGGCAGGCACGGTGATCATGGGCTAAGGTTCTGGTAAGGCTTGATTTACTGGAGGTGTGCCATGGGTGGATTGATGGGAAGTACCGTGTTGTTGTCGAAGGTCATCGGCATCGTGTTGCTGGTGGTCGGCGTGGCGATGCTGGTGCGCAAGGATTACTGGAAGGGCGTGATCGCGAAGGAATTCGCCTCGAACAACCTGCTGCGCTTCATGCTGGCCTTGATCGAGATGACGGCGGGGCTGTTCATTGTCCTACAGCACAATCTCTGGGGATCACTGGCAGCGGGCATCGTGTCGTTCATGGGCTGGGCGATGGCGATCGAGGGCGCGAGCTACCTGTTCCTGTCGGAGTCGGCAATCAACCGCATCCTGAAGATCTTCAATCGCGATGCCTGGTATCTCTTCGGCAGCGTGCTGGGATTGATCGCGGGCGCCTATCTCGTCGCGACAGGTTTCGGATGGCTTTGATGCTGTGATGGCTTTCCAGGCGGCACCCATCGGGCTAGGCTGGACCTCGCTCGAGGGGAGCGTTGTTCATTTTCCTATCAAAACACGGGGGAAGGCCATGACCGATTCGAATGCATCAGGGAAGCCGGAAGGCGACAATAACGACAAGCCATCGAAAATGCCGGCAGGCTCTAGCATCGGCATGGGCCTGATGCTGGGCATCATTTTCGGCACGATTTTCGGTAACGTCGGCCTTGGTATTGCGCTCGGCATTCTTGTCGGTGCGGCGGTCGATGCTCGCAGGCGCAAGAAGGCGTCGAAAAAGAACGAAGCCCCGGACATGGGCAACTCCGGCTGACAGGAGTAAATGACATGGCAAGGGATCCGAAACGCTGGATTGGCCAGCTGATCCTGGTCGTTGGCATCGTCCTGATGGGTATCGCTGCCGTATCGATCTACAACAGCGAGCTTGATTCCCGCGAAGTGCTGGTGATCACCATTCTCTCCGCCGGCTTCGTGCTGGTGGTGCTGGGTGTCACCCGCCTCACCCGCAAGCTCTAAGGCCACGCGCTCCCGCCGGGTACCGGGACGACAGGCGCTGACCCAGGTCAGCGTTTCTTTTCTGGTTTCCCGCTGGTTTTCTCCCGGGGTTTTTTCTTTGCAGCCGCCCGCAGTGCAGCATCGATCCCGAGGCGGCACCAGCTGCGCATCGCCTCGGGATCTTCCAGCGCCGCTTCCGGCACGTTGAAATACGACATTTCCCCGCGCTTGCCCTTCATCTCCACCACGAAGGGCCCGGAGCCCTCTGCTTCGAAGGCGGCGCGGTTGTTGTCATCCACTTTTATGTAAAGCGTGTCGTCCGCGACCAGCGCGAACATCCGGTCGTCGCTGTAAATGCCGTGCCCGCCGAACATCGCCCGTTTCCTGAGGCCGGGAATGCCCGCCATCAGCTCGTCGAGGTAATCCAGGAAGTCTTTGGAATTGCCCATACGCGGAGTATAGCCAGAATGGTCACCTGGCCTGGAGCGTTCCAACCTATTGTTTTTATGGCAGAAAAAACAAGGTCTCCAATCGCCACCGCAAAAAGGGCTGAAAACCCCATGAAAGTTGCTAGAGTGAGGCAGGGGTTTATGTTCAATAAATGAAGCAAGGGGCATCAATCGTGTTCAGCAAGTTCAAGGACGGTCTCGCCTTCGGCGCAGGCTTCGGTATCAGCTTCATCATCATTTTCTATTTCGCCAGTTTCGGTATGTCAGCAGTCTGGAGTCTGATGGCGTCCGGCAACGATACGGCGATCGAGCAGGAAAGCGGCAAGCAACCGTGCGATTCGAAAAAGCTTGATGAGGATGAGGCCCAATCGCAATTGTCATCCATGGACGTCTGGGAATGGCCGCTCGATGCACGACTAGAAGATGCGGAACTCATCCTGATCCTGACCTATGAAGCGGGCGAGGACGGACGCAACATCGCCATAATCACGGACATCCTCAAGCAGCAGGAACCCGCGCGGTACAAAGAGGGTGATGAATTTTCCAGCGAGAGTTTCTACCCTGGTGGCAACCGTCGGTCGCTGGTCGGCAAACAGGTTTTCGTCCTTGAAGGGGACAGGTACTCCACCACGTCCGGTATTTACGATGGTCATGTGCCTGCTCTGGAAAACATCTCCATCGACAAAATGCGAAAAACCCTGGAAGCACAGAAAGGGAAGTGAAAACAGCTTCGAGAGGTCTTGGATCAACCTGAAGACAAACGGATTTCGACCTCGGTTATTCTTTGGACGGGATTCAATAACAAAGGGGTGAACGTACATGGACACATCGCGTTTGATTTTTCCGAAGCTGGGCGGCCTGTATCGCAAGCTGGGTGATCCGGTCGAGGCGCTGCTGCGCATTACCTCGGGCCTGGCGCTGGTGACGCATGGCTGGCCGAAGATCCAGGACCCGCTGTCCCGGGCCGGCTGGCTGGAAGGCATGGGTTTCTGGCCTGGCGAATTCTGGGCGGTGGGGCTGGCCGTGATCGAGTTCTTTGGCGGCATCCTGGTTGCGCTGGGGCTGTTCACCCGTCCGGCGGCGCTGGGCGCGAGCATCGTGCTGGCCGTGACGATCTGGTACCACTGGTTCCTGCAGGCCGAGGGGTTTTCCGGCGCGGAAAAGTCCATCCTCTGGACGGCGATCATGCTGTATTTCGCCGTGCATGGCGCCAGGGCCATTTCGCTGGACAAGCTGATGCGCCGCGAATTCTGAGAATTCCCGGACAGCGACGCGCCCCGGGTTCCTTGAGGTTCCGGGGCGTTTTTCGTTGGGGTCGGGATATGAGAGCAGGCGCTGACGAGCGCCTGCCGAATCGGGTAAAGTAGCGGCCTCAAGACACCCGATTCGGAGAGACCGCATGCAGCCGCCGCTTATCGCCCCCAGCATTCTCAGTGCCGACTTTGCCCGCCTGGGCGAGGAAGTGGATGCGGTGCTCGCCGCGGGCGCGGACATCGTGCATTTCGACGTGATGGACAACCACTACGTCCCGAACCTCACCATCGGCCCGCTGGTCTGCGAAGCGCTGCGCAAGCATGGCGTGACGGCACCGATCGACGTGCACCTGATGGTCAAGCCGGTGGATCGCATCATCCCGGATTTCGCCAAGGCGGGCGCCAGCTACATCACCTTCCACCCGGAAGCCTCCGAGCACATCGACCGCACCCTGGGCCTGATCAAGGAATCCGGCTGCAAGGCGGGCCTGGTGTTCAACCCGGCCACGCCGCTGTCGCACCTGCACCACGTCATGGACAAGGTCGACATGGTGCTGATCATGTCGGTGAACCCCGGTTTCGGCGGCCAGAAGTTCATCCCGGAAGCGCTTCACAAGCTGAAGACCGCGCGGCAGCTGATCGACCAGCATGAAAAGGCGACCGGCCACAGCATTCGCCTGGAAATCGATGGCGGCGTGAAAGTGGACAACATCCGCGAGATCGCGGCCGCCGGCGCGGATACCTTTGTGGCCGGCTCGGCCATCTTCGGCGCAGACGATTACGCCGCGACCATCAAGAAGATGCGCGAGGAGATTGCTGCGGCTGGTTGACAGCCAAAGCAGGGGCCGGGTTTAATCGGACCTCAGCTCCATTCTTTCCGAGCTAGACGACACGACTGATGAACATGCCCATGGGTCAACAAGACGACAAGGACCGCCTTTCCTGGCGATGGTGATTTCCTGCTGATACACCCGATGGGTGTGTCGCCCTTGTTGCGTGTTCGATCCACCAGTTTCCAGCGAGAGCCCCATGTCGTCAGCGTCACCTGAAAACTCGTCCTTTACCCATCGCCATGTTGCGCGCGAGATCCTGGCTGATCTCGACACGCCGCTGTCGGCTTACCTGAAGCTTTGCCATGCCCATGGTGAACAAGCGCTGGCTGACGGTACTTTCCTGCTGGAGTCCGTGCAGGGCGGCGAGCGCTGGGGTCGCTATTCCATCATCGGCCTGCCGGCCTCGGAAGAAGTCCGCGTTCGCGCGGGCCTGTTCTCCCATGTGAAGGACGGCAAGACCCTGGATCAGCGCCAGGTGGATGATCCGCTAGCGGCAATCCGCGAATTTGCATCCCGGTACCGCGTTCGTCCCGATGCTCGCCTGCCGCGCTTTGCCGGTGGGTTGGTGGGTTACTTCGGCGCTGAAACCATTCGTTACACCGAGGCGCGACTTGCCGCGAACCCGCGGCCTACTGAAGAGCAGGATGACATTCGCCTGTTGGTCGCGTGCGACCTGGTGATTTTCGACAACCTGCGCGGT
>JAWWBS010000056.1 GCA_033720895.1 Gammaproteobacteria bacterium | reverse complement strand
TCGTCGTGCACTTCCTTGCCAGAGACCGGCGGGTTGAACACGCAGACCATGCGCATGTGCGAACCCTTGTTGGCGCGCAGGATGTGCTTGTCGTTCTTGTCCAGGGCATAGATGGTCTCGGCTTCCAGCTGGTGCGTTTCGCCGGTGGCCTCGTCGTAGATCTCGCCCTTGCCCTCGGTCAGGTAGACCGCTTCCAGGTGGTTCTTGTAGTGCATGTGCAGTTCCGAACCCTCGTGGATGATGGTGTCGTGCACGGAATAGCCCATGCCGTCACTCTTCAGCAGCAGGCGGCGGCTGGTCCAGCCCTTGTCTTCACCACCCACTTCCTTGTCGGTTCCGATCAGGTCTTTCAGCTTGCGTACGATCATTGATGAATTCTCCAGTCATTGGTCATTGATGTCTTCAGCCAAAGAAAGACCGGGCAACCCCGGTCCTTCCAGCAGCGTCGGTCGAGCTTCGTTCAGGCCGCTTTCTTCTCGCGGCGCTCGATGACGGCCTTGGTGGCTTCGTGAATGATGTCGAGGCCCTTCTGCAGGTCCTCCTCGGAAATCGTCAGGCTGGGCAGCAGCTTCAGGACTTCGTCGTTGAAGCCGGCGTTCTCGATGATCAGCTTGTGCTTGAAGCATTCGCTGGCGATCTCGCCTGCCAGGTCGTCATCGGAAAAGCCGATGCCCAGCATCAGGCCACGACCGCGCACGTGAGCGCAGTACTTGTCGGCCAGGGCTGCGGTCTTTTCCAGCGACTTGATGGCCAGCTGGCTCTTGGCGCGAACGCTGGCAGCGAAGTCATCATTCGTCCAGAAGTCCAGCGCCTTGGTGGCGGACACGAAGGCCGGGTTGAAGCCGCGGAACGTGCCGTTGTGCTCGCCGGGAGCCCAGACGTCGTATTCCGGCTTGAAGAGCACCATGGCGAACGGCATGCCGTAACCCGACAGCGATTTCGACAGGGTGATGATGTCCGGCTTGATGCCGGCCTCTTCGAAGCTGAAGAAATGACCCGAGCGGCCGCAACCGATCTGGATGTCGTCGACGATCAACAGGATGTCGTGCTTCTTCAGCACTTCGGCGAGGCGCTTGATCCATTCCAGGCTGGCAGCGTTCACGCCACCTTCGCCCTGCACCGTCTCGATGATTGCAGCGGCCGGCTTGTCGATGCCGGAAGCGCCATCCGAGAGCATGGCGTCGATGTAATCGATGGTGTCCGTGCCCTTGCCAAGGTAGCCGTCGAACGGCATCGGCATGACATCGCTCAGCGTGACGCCGGCACCCTTGCGCTTGAAGGCGTTACCGGTAACGGCCAGCGAGCCCAGGGTCATGCCGTGGAAGCCGTTGGTGAATGACAGGATGTTTTCACGGCCGGTGACCTTGCGCGCCAGCTTCAGGGCAGCTTCGACGGCATTGGTGCCGGTCGGTCCCGGGAACTGGGCCTTGTATTCGCTCATGCCACGCGGTTCGAGGATCACTTCATAGAAGCGCTCGAGGAATTCGCGCTTGGCGGTCGAGTACATGTCCAGGCTGTGCGTGATGCCGTCGGACTTCAGGTAGTCGACAACGGCCTTCTGCATGTCGTCGTTGTTGTGGCCGTAGTTCAGCGCGCCGGCGCCTGCAAAGAAGTCGAGGTACTTGTTGCCCTCGGCATCGGTCAGCCAGGCACCCTTGGCGGTCGTGAATTCGACCGGGAAGGCGCGGCAGTAGCCGCGAACTTCGGATTCATATTTGTCGATTGAGTTACTCATGATTTCACCTTGCTTTGTCATTGCTTGAATCTGGATTCGTGGTGTCGTTCTGCGTCAGTTCTTCGGCAGCGGGCCGATACGGAACAGTTCTTCCGCGGCATGCTCTCCGCTTCCATCCGACGGGAACATGTCCGTCTTGAAGAAGTCGCTGACCGTGCACTCGGTATCGAGGTGTCGCGCAAAGCTCCTGAACAGGGCGCGCGATGGCTCGTTGTCGGTGGCCACGGTAGCGGTCACGAACTCGGCATCCTTGTTGGCGTCGAGCGTCGTCAGCTGGTTCAGCATGCGACGTGCCAGGCCCTGGCCGCGCAGTTTCGGGTGCGTGCCGATCTGCCAGACGAAAACCTGCTCGGGGTTCGCCGGCGGACGATAAGCCAGGATGAAGCCAGCGAGTTCGCCCTCGTCGAGCACGTCCGGGCATTCCGCCACCAGGCAGTGTGCGCCGAAGTGCTTGGCGAGGATCATGTAGGCGTAGGCAGTGTTCAGTTCCAGCACGCCGTGATCACGGACGAACTCGTACATCCTGGCGCCATCCATGTCAGTGGCCGCACGGAAGCTGATGTCGATATCCATCTTTTTCGCCGTGTCACTCATGCCACTTTCCTGTCTGCATTGCGCTCGGCCGAATCATCCACTTCCTTGGAACCCGGGGAAGGGACCGGCTCAAGAAAATGCGCGTGCAATACCTGCATTGCCTTGACGCGTTCGTCCTTCGGCAGGATCGTCGCGACTGCATGGCTCGAGCAGAAGGTGCGGCCGATATTGATGTCGTTGTCGGTCAGGACCTGTTCCACTTCGCTGCGGATGTCGGTGTCGCTGCCAATGTTCAGGCCGACGGCCGAGACCGATGCCAGCCCGGTTTCGACCCGGACGCTGTCATCGAGACCGTCCTCCAGCTCCCGACCCAGCGACTTGATGTCGGCGATTTCCTCGGTCGGCACGTAAAGGTCGCGGCGACCGTCTTCATGTTCGGCGACGAGGAAGGGATCGGCATCGCCGAGCAGCTTGTCCACCAGCTTGCAGGATTCGTCATCGTTGGCCGTGTTGATGCGCGCCAGTTCCTTCTGGCCGGCAATGCCCGTCACCGAAGTCTCGTGCTGGTTGGCATCGCGCGTGATCATGGTGCCCTGGCCGTCGTCGAAGGTGGAACGCGCGCGAACATCGAGGTCGCGCTTCCAGGCATATTCGACGGCGCGTGGATTCAGCACGGATGCACCGTGGCGCGCCAGCTCGAGCATCTCCTCGTGGTTCATCTCGTCGATCCGGGCCGCTTCCTCGACCACGCGCGGATCGGAGCTGAACACGCCATCGACGTCCGAGCAGATTTCGCAACGGCTGGCATCCAGTGCCGCAGCAATTGCCACGGCCGTCGTGTCCGAGCCGCCACGACCGAGCGTGGTGACCTCGCCGCGCGAGTTGACACCCTGGTAGCCGGCGACGATCACGATCTTGCCGCGACCGATCTCGCGCGCAACGCGATCGGGACGTACGTCCTTGATGCGCGCGTTGAAGTGGGTATCCGTGGTGTGGATGCCGCTCTGCGGACCGGTCAGTGAAATGGATTTCTCGCCCATCTCCTGGATGGCCATCGACAGCAGCGACATGGAAATGCGCTCGCCCGCCGACAGCAGCATGTCGAGTTCACGACGCGGCGGTGTCGGGGCGAGGTTGGTGGCAAGGTCCAACAGCTCGCTGGTGGTGTTCCCCATGGCGGAAACCACGGCTACGACATCGTGGCCTTCACGCTTGGTATCCACGATCTTGCGTGCGACCAGTCGCAGCCGCTCCTCGCTGGCTACCGAGGTGCCGCCAAATTTCATGACGATGGTACTCATCGTTGTACTACTCCCTTAATTGCTTGTGTTTCGTGCAGTTCGTTGTCTTGTCGTGCTGCCGTGGACGGCGTCACTTCGTGTTGTTGTGCTGCTGCCCGCTGTTGAGAAACGGCGACAGCGTGGTCGCTGGCAGGGGTGCGTCGGTGGCGTACAGGGGCGAATCCGCCATGTCCTGCGCTTCCATCATGTCGACGATCTTTGCCAGCACCTCATCGATTTCGTCCTGTTCGTCTTCCGAGAGCTGCTCGAGGCGGCGCAGGAAGGTTTCATGCAAAGGTGGCGGCATCTGCTCGACCTGCTGCTCGCCGGCCGGGGTCAGGGCGATCACGACCTTGCGCTTGTCTTCCTGGCTGCGCTCGCGCGTGACCAGGCCGCGCTTCTCGAGGCGATCAACGATGCCGGTGATGGTGGCAGGGGAGAGCGAAATGCGCTTCGCCAGCTCGCCCGGGGTCATGCTGCCGTGCTTCAAAAGCTGTCGGACACAGACCAGCTGCGGGCCGGTCAGGCTGTAGCGCAGTGCCAGGTAGCGGGAATACAGGTCGACGGCGCGGATGATCCGGCGCAGCGAGGCCAGGATGCGTTCATCGCAGCCGTCGCCCGTGGTCAGGGCCTCACCGATGGCGCTGTCAAAAGCGCTGTCTGCTGCCGTCGCGGTAGCGTCAGCAGGTGTGTCTGTCTGATTCATTTCGTTCATTGCCTTGCGCTTCTACTGGTGGGGTGTTTTCGGCGTCTACATCAGCCTGATAACCCCGGTTACGGCCGCGAGGCCGCTAATGGCGGCTTCTTTGGGCCGATTTTGCTATGGGCACAAATATTTTGCGTCCAAATCTTTTGCTATCGTAACAAATGCGGATGGGTGCCGCAAACTCTTTTGTGCCCAAAAGAATTGGCCCGGCGCCCGGAAATGGCAGGCAGGCGGTGGGATGGCGTCCCGGGCGCAGCCGCTCCGGGGCGGCGGAGGCTGCTACAATGCGGCCCACAAGCCATGCGTGATAATCAGGGGATGAAGGCATGATTGAACTCCTTATCAAGGCACTGCTCAGCTACCTGCTGGGCTCGATCAACGGTGCGCTCTTGCTGGGGCGTCTCAAGGGCATCGATATTCGGGAAATGGGTTCCGGCAATGCGGGCGGCACCAATGCCCTGCGCACCCAGGGCAAGGGTTTTGCCTTGGCCACGATGGTGATCGACGTCGGCAAGGGCGTGCTGGCCGTACTGCTGGTGGCGTCCCTGCCGCTGCCGCTGGTTCCCGAGGCCGCATTCCACCCTGACTGGATCGCCGCCGCCTGTGGCGCCGCGGCCATGCTGGGTCACTGCTTCCCGGTGTTCTACGGCTTCCGTGGCGGCAAGGGAATGGCGACGTTTCTCGGTGTACTCGCCGCCGTCTCATGGCCCTTGCTGGTTCTCGCCCTGATCGTGTTTGCACTGGTCATCATGCTGACCGGCTACGTGAGCCTTGCAACCATGCTTGCTGCTGCGGCCGTGCCGGCGTATGTGCTGCTGATTTTCGGCTTCGGTCCCTTGCTGGCATTCGGTGCTTTCATGGCCGTGTTCATTGCCTGGACACACCGCGGCAATATCCAGCGCCTGAAGGCGGGTACGGAGGATCGCTTCGAGAAGGCCATGATCCTGCGACGCCTGATTGGCGAGTAAGCGGCGTCCTTGCCGCAGGGTGATGCCAGCTTGCTGAGGTCCGCATCCGAGGTCGATTCGTGGACTGGCCGTGGCCGAGTCTGACGGCCGCCTGCCTGCAACGCGCCGCCGCCTGCTGGGCTTGTTGGCGGATGGCGATTTCCATTCCGGCAAGGACCTCGGTGCGCAACTGGGCTTGTCCCGGGGTGCGATCTGGAAACACATCCAGGCGCTCGAGTCGCTCGGCCTCGATGTCTTCCGCGTGCCGGGTCGAGGCTACCGCCTGGCTCGCCCGCTGGAATTGCTGGACGCAGCAGCGATTCTCGACGCCTTGCCGGCCGAGCAGCGCCAGCGCATCGATTTGAACCTGCTCGATACGACCGCCTCGACCAACGCCTGGCTGGTGGCGCGAGCGTCATCGGCTTCGAACCGCATTGCTGTCTGCCTGGCCGAACACCAGAGTGGCGGTCGTGGGCGGCGCGGTCGGCAGTGGGTCTCACCCTTTGGACGCAATCTCTACCTTTCCGTGGACTGGCCCTTTGCCTCCCTGCCAAGGGATTTTTCAGCCTTGTCCCTGCTGGTCGGCCTGGCGGTCCAGCAGGCCATCGAGGCCCTGGGTGTCGATGGCGTTCGACTCAAGTGGCCGAATGACCTGCTGGCTGCAATGCCTGACCAGCCGCTGCGCAAGCTGGGGGGCATCCTCCTGGAGATGCGGGGCGAACCTCCCGGGCCCTGCCATGTGGTTATCGGCATCGGCATCAATGTCGCCATGCCGGAACGCGGCGACGTCGCTGCCAGCATTGACCAGCCCTGGATCAACCTGGATGCGCTTGCCGATAGCGGCGTCGACCGCTCGAGTCTGGCCGGGAAGGTTCTGGCAGAATTGCTTCGCCTGTTGCCGGAATTCGAAACGAGGGGCTTCGCGCCGTTCAAGCAGGCCTGGGAGTCGGTCGATGCGTTCGCCGGCTGCAACGTCGATATCATCGACGGCGATCGCCGGACAAGCGGTGTGGCCCGCGGCGTCAGCGAGCAGGGTGCCTTGTTGCTCGACACGGGCAATGGCATTGAAAGAATAGTGGTCGGGGATGTCAGCATGCGGAGCAGTTCATGAAATTGTTGCTGGACCTGGGGAACACCAGCCTGAAGTGGGCATTGCATGATGGCAGCGCTTTCTGCCAGCAGGGCTTCGTGCCGCATGCGAATGCCAATGCCGCCGACCTGGCCAAGGCGCTCGTCGCCGCCGTGGAGGCGGCGGCCCCCGGCACTGCGGTCGAGACGTGTGCGGTGGCTGCTGTGCATGCCGATGAATGGCATGGCGCCATCGCTGCTGCGGTGCGCGAGCATTTTGGCGCTGATGCCTGGTTTGCCTCGGTAGAGCGCGAAGCCCTGGGCGTGTCCTGCGCCTACCCGGAGCCAGGGCGACTGGGTGTGGACCGCTGGCTGGCCATCCTGGCGGCAAAGGTCCTTGGTCGCGATCTTGCCAGCGAGCGGTCGGGCGCGCTGGTCGTCGATTGCGGCTCGGCGATTACCATCGACCTGCTCGCCGGGGATGGGCGTCACCGGGGTGGACAGATCACCGCCGGAATCGAGATGATGCGCCGAGCCTTGAGCAGCAATACACAACGCATTCCGGAGCAGGAGCGCATGGAAGGATTGATCAGCAGCCTGGCCGACAATACCCGCGACGCCGTGGCCGCTGGCACCCATGCCGCGGCGCTGGGCTTCGTGCAGCAGGCAATCGATCGCGCCGTGGCCAGTGAGAGCCCGGGGCGTGTCTTGCTGACGGGCGGCGACGCGCCCTTGCTGCTGCCGGAACTGGTCGTTCCCGAGACCGTGCAGCTGGAGCATCGACCGCTGTTGGTGCTCGAGGGCCTGCTGGCGCTCGCGGAGGTTCGGTCATGAGGCTGCTGTTGCTGCTGTTGCTGCTCGCCAACGCCGTCGTGTTTGCCTGGTTCGGCCTGCTGAATTCCACCGAGGAGCAGTTGCCGGGCAATCGCTTGCCCGTCGATCCTGGGCAGCCGCTGGTGCTGCTCGGGGAGGCTGCCACGGCCGATGACCTCGCGGCGCCGATGGAAGACGATGGCGCGATTCTTGCCGAGGCCGCTGGCTCCGACGACCAGCCGGCAGCAAGTGACAACACGTCGGGCGACACCGATTCGGCTGCGACGGCGCTGGAGCCCGCCGTGGCGGCAGCGGGCGACAGCGAACCGGTGGAATTGAACTGCGCACTGCTTGGTCCGCTGAACGAGGAATCGTCCGCCGAGCTGCTGGTCAAGCGGCTGCTCGAGCTCGGTTACGTTCCGGAGCTGCGCTCGGAAGGCGGTCAGATCAAGACCGGCTACTGGGTGCACCTGCCACCGTTCGAGGATCGTGATGCGGCCAAGGACACCGAAGAGCAGCTGCGGAACCGCGGCGTTAAGGACCTGTTCATCGTCACCGGCGAAGAGAACCTGAACGCTATATCGCTGGGCCTGTTCAGCAGCGTCGAGCGGGCAGACCAGCGTGCGGCAGAAATCGGCCGCCTGGGCTTCAATCCGCGCATCTCCGAACGTTTCAGGGATGCCACGGTATACACTGTGCGTATCCGGGAGTTGCCGGGTGCGGACCTCACGCCGGAGGCGCTGGGCGCGTTGGGGCCGGGTGAGATCCTGCCGGAAATCACGCCCGTCAACTGCGAGGATGACAGCGTGATCGGGCGCGATGACGGGCCGGCAGCTGATGCCGGGTCCGGGCAGCCGGGGGAGCCCGGCAGCGGGGGTGGCCAGTGATTGCCAGTCCCGGCGCCAGCGCCTAGAATGCGCGCCCTGCACGAACAATGCCGGTATAGCTCAGTTGGTAGAGCAACTGATTTGTAATCAGTAGGTCCCGGGTTCGACTCCTGGTGCCGGCACCATTAAAACAAAGGGGTTAGCACTTAATGCTAACCCCAAGTTATTTCTAGATTGGAAATAGGCTGGCTCTCAAATCGCGAGTTCCAAATTATCACCTGTTTCTATCTCGTATTCGAGATTGCCGTTCAGCATATCGTTTAGTCCACGTGCGACGGCTTCGGCTAAACCACAAGGAACCGCGTTTCCTAGTTGACAGAAAACTTTGCTCTGCGGCCCTTTGAATATGTAGTCGATAGGAAATGTCTGAATTCGTACAGCTTCATCTATAGTTAAACGTCGCAGATGCTTGGGTGTGTCGTGCATGCTATAGGGTTTACCGCCTTCCATTAAATGGGCATGGTAGCTTTCGACCCAGCTTGGAGCATTATCAAAAAGATGGTTCTCGTCGATAATTGGTGTTCGGTTTCCCCCCATGCTTGCGGGCAAGGTGCTCGACCAGCCGTCCGGATTAAGCGGTCGACCCTGGCCGTTGAATAGCATCCCTGCATATGGAGATTTACGCAGCACCGGTTTTGCAGCCAGAGTTACTTTCGCGTTGCAAGTTCGACTATTCGAATCGCTACCAGCTCGCCCCAACGGCTTGATCACGTCGCGCAATGTCGGTGCGGATTTCCGATAATTATCGATAGCGCGAAGCGATAACGCATATGCGTCTTGTTGAACACCTACAAAGAAGACCCTTTCTCTGCCTTGGGGAACGCCAAAGTCTTTAGCGTTTAGGATTCTGGCTTCAACTTTATATCCGGCTTCCTCAAAATCTTTCAGCAACTGTTGACGCACATCGCGAAACTTCTCAAGTGTTCCGAGGCTCTTCACGTTTTCCATTACAAAGGCCTTTGGGCGTAACGCTGCCACAGTCTTAGAAAATGCAAATACCAACTTGCTCCTTTCATCATTAGGATCCATGCGTCCCGCGACGGAGAATCCTTGGCATGGAGGCCCCCCGATTACGACATCAACCCCTTTGAAACTACTTAAGGTCTTTGTGTGTTCTTCAATCGGGCCTTGCAGAACATCCGTCTTAGGGTGATTGGCGCGATAGGTTTCGCAAGCGTGTGGATCCAACTCATTTGCCGCCAAAATTTCGAAGCCGGCGTTCTGAAATCCGATATCTAGGCCGCCTGCGCCAGTAAAGAGGGAAACTACAGTCCGCATTTCTATTTCCTCGAAATATTCCAAATTCGAATAATTTCCGTCATAGTACAGAATCATTTCTACTTGCGCACCAGAAAATTATGACTTCACACCGAGTAGCCGAACTTATTGCTCTCGAAAGACTGAGGCTTGGCCTTTCCCAGGCGGAACTGGCGCTTCGAGCGGGGCTTACGCAACCCGACCTATCAAAGGTGGAGCGCGGAGATCGGAAATTATCCGCTGAGGAATTTCTTGCCCTTCTCAGAGCCTTGCGTTTCACCGACAATCCCACTCTTCAGCGTCGAATTTACGCATTGCTGGAAGTGGGGGTGGTTGATGGCAGTAGCGGAGAGGAATGAAAGGGTAAAGGAAATCATCAGCGGATGGTTGGAAGAAGCCGAGGCTATCGTGGAATCTGGGCAATTGCCTGATGTAGATGACGACCTGCGCCAGACCCTTGAGCAGCTCATTCCAATTTCTGTTATGGGATTTCGGGGAATTCCCATGGTTGCAATGGTAGGCATCGAGTTGGATGAAACATATGTGCCTTTACCTGGTTTTTACGCATGCAACCCCCGACCCTTGTTTGAGGAAGGGATTCATGGAGTCCTGCAAGAGCACAAAATTCCTTGTGGAAAGTCTGATCCACTAAATGTTGCCAAAAACAGCGATTTAACCGAAGAGTGGGCGCGTGGGAAACGTCCCGAATCTGCTGCGCTCGCTGTTCTAAAATTTCTTCGTAATTACATCGATAACCCGAATGATCGAGCACGTCTTCGTCGGGCATTCTTCGTCAGACTGATCCAGTATCGAGATCAAATCGCGGAGACAACAGTGGTTCAGCCTGAAATTGAAGGTGAAAGTAACGGAGCATTGGCGACAAAATTGATCAAGTTTGCCTTGGAATTTCCTGAAGCTGGCGCGGTACCTCAGTTCCTGGTCGGCGCGATATTGGAAGTTATTCACAAATCATCGGAACTTTGTGTATGCGGCGCCGATGAAAGCGTTTTCGGAACTAACACAACGGGAAAAAAACCAGCAGATATTTGGCTTGAAAGGGATGGTGCTGTGGAATCTCTATTTGAGGTAACGGTGAAGGTGGTTAACAAAAAGCGCCTTACTGATTCTGTAGAGGCCTTATTCGCAATGAACCTCAAAGATCTTCCCTTAACATTCGTTTGCCGGATCCCAGAAGATACCCGATCCTTGGAGTTGGATGAGTCTGGGTCAATTGAAATCTCTGGAAAGCAAGTTGATTTTGTAGATTTCGGTTCTTTCATACGGAGCCAATTGTCCGTCTTGAGTAGAAGCGCTAGTGAAGCATTAACCGTTCGATTAAGTGAGTTCGTAAATGACCACAATCGCAAAGAAAAGACGCGCCAAGGTTGGAATGAAATTTTTAGTTAATCCTGTCTGCACTGATTGCTAGTTCTTTGGCCTAGCTTCTGGGCTCTGTCGAAATAGCCACGTCAGCTATGGCCTTATTTCCCTGCCAGTAGCTCGCTGGTCAGCGTTAGGCTGGGTATAAGCAGGTCCCACCCTCTATGTGGCTAAAAATTACCCAGGCCCCTAGAGGTTTCTAGTGCGAATTAGGCTTTGGTTAGAGGCGAGATCGGGGCGGGGTATAGGGATTCCCCTGGGGCAGCGGTAATGTGGCCTGAGAATGGCCCTGGCTGGGTCTAGCGGGTAAACAATCGACGATACGTGGATCCCATGTCTATTCGCTTCCCTGGTCATCGCTACGAGCCAACAGATCAGTGCGAGCCTACCAGGTCAGATCGTCTTATCCATCCAATTGAGTATTACAGCCCTTATCTGGCGCTAGTCATTAATTACTTCTATCAATTCCAAACCAATATTATTGGACCTACTTTCACCCCTTATTAGGGAAAGTTTGAATGTACGGCACCACTTGGAGTCGGGGATGGTGATTCTTCTTGGGATCCTTTCAAGGTGCTTATCTTCTAGGATGTCGTCTGTGGCTATCATGCGCCATGAGATGGTTGTTCTATCATTTTGAGCTTTCAGCCTGGCCGACGAAAGCAGTTCCGCAACCTCCTCATCAAGGAGGGGCGCTAGGTTTGGGGCGCTCCTGAAGAAATCCCTTTGTTCGAAAAGTGTTGGGCTGCCTGAATCAACTCTGGGGAATGGCAGATCATAATTGGACAGCCAAAAAGCAATCATTCGTGCCGAAGAGTATGACGCTTCTTTCAAGCAGGACATGATTCTCTCGGAAAGTAGCTCGCAATATCGGAGCGCCTGAGCATATCTCCGAGTCCTCTTGGCGGACTCCGATCTATCCCATGATTTTTTCCCTGGGCTGGGTGCAACCATGGCTTTGGTTCTCTTTGGTTCTCTTTGGTTCTCTTTGGCTCTTTCTTCAGCCCTGCCATTCTTCGACTAAAGAACTTTATTAGTCGCTCTTGGCTAAAGTCTTTGAACAGAAGATTATCAAACACAATGTTCGTTAATTTTTTCTTGTCCCTTTGTATGTTCGCTAATTGAGAGAGCATCAAAGACTTTCCCGGGGGAACTCGCATAGAGACTTGCAGCCTCAATACTTGGCCACGCGCTGATTTCCGCTTTGGCTCGGCGATGTAGGTCGTCATCCTCCTTCGCGTTGATCGGTTCCCGATGTATAAGGTTTTCTCGTAGTTCAACAATCCTTTCCGGTTGTAAGGTATTGCTGCGTGTCTCCATATTGCGGTTAATAGTCTTTCTAATGTCTCTGGCGCGGAAGATAGTTCGATCGCAACTTCGTACCAGCGCACAGTTCCATACTCCATCTTGGAGTTTTCAAGTTGGCCTAGAAAGTCTGAGTTCACTCCGGCATGGTTGATTCGAAAGTTCCAGCCTCTAGGAATGCGTTTGATCCACCCGTAATTATTTCGGAGTAACTGCCGCCCCTCGATGGTTGCCCCGCCGCGAAGCAATGGGGACAAGCCATCGAGAGGAATCCAGGTCGGATAGAGTTGTGCAAAGTCGATGTATACATCGTGGACTGAGCACTCCTGAAATAGCCGCTGAAGTTCGTTGATATCGCCGAACTCAGTCATTAGAAAAACGCGCGGCTCGTTGGACGCGGCGATCCTCTATGAATTGTTTCAGCTCTCCAATTTCGTATCTAACCGAGCGTCCAAATTTCAAATAGCTCGGAGGCATTCCCTGTAGTCGCGCTCGTCTTAGCCATGAAACTGAAACTGAGAGAATTTCAGCGGCTTCTATTTCTTTGACTAAGCGTGAGTCGCCCAGGCGGCTCTTATTGAGATTCTTCGGTGTGTGAATCATGTCGAATACTCCATTTGTATCGAATTCACACACCTAGTTACCCAGTAAGAATTGCAGTCAGTCGCTAAAAATGGCAAAAAAGTCTCATATTAAGATCACGAGTAACTCAAGTTGCTGTTTTAAATGGCAAAATATTTTTTGAAAAATTTTGCATTTGGTCTGAAATTCGCCCCATTTGCTCTCGCAACTGCTGGATCGAGGGGTTCACGTAGCCGAAAGTGACGTCGTCGCTGGTGGAGTGATTCAGTAGGCGTTTCAGCGTGTACACCGGAACGGAAATTGATTCAGCAACAGTGGCAAAAGTCCTTCGAAGGTCGTGGATGGTGAATTCGATACCAGTCTCGCGGACAGCTTCTGAAACCCAGCTCCTTGGGTCTTTGATATGTTCTCGATTCGATCTACCTGGGAATACCCAAGGCGATCGCATCTGGATTCCGGCGCGGCGTTCGAAGATCTCTTTGATAATCGCCGTCATCGGCAACGAATGGTCCTTGTGGTTCTTGGTTTCCCGAACCGTAAACTGAAACAGCCCCAGATCTACATCTTCCCATCTGAGCCGACAGAGCTCGTTTCGTCTCAACCCCGTCAGAAGGCCCAGAAGCAGGAAGTCACAGGCGTCTTGGCTACACCTGTTTTGGACTACTTCAATCCAGTCAGGAAGTTCGTGGAAAGGAATAGTTCTTGTTTTGCGCGTTGCCTTGAACCAAGCCTTACGAGAACTGAGAACATGCACGGGGTTCTGGATTGGTAGTTCGGGATGCTCTCGAAGCGTGAAGTTGAACATGGCTCGCAGGAATCGCATGGAGAGGTTCGCCCACGCTTCTCCATGCCGCTCCCCAAGGCGCCTGTGGCGTGTAGCGACCATCTCCTGACTGATGGACTCGAGCTCGCGGGGAAGCCAGTCTTTGAACGCAGTATCCCTGGCTCGGGTGTAATCCCGCCTGGTAGTTTCACGGAGCTTGCGGGTGCCAAGATATGCATTTATCGCTTGTTCAAGCGTAATTGAGAGGGCTTCGCGGCGTCGGTGATCCAGGTTGGGGTTGGTGCCTCTCTGCATCATGAGCAGAGCCGCCTTTGCTTCAAGTCTGGCTTCTTGTGCCGTCAGGACAGGGTATCTGCCCAGTGTGACCGTAACTGGACGGCCTTTGATGTCTCGCCGGGCGATGAAAGCTTTGGATCGACTGCCAACCCTTAGCCCAAACCCTTTGAGCTCCGTATCGAAGTAAGTCGTCTGACCCTTCGACGAGAACCTGACAGTTTCCACAAAGCTCTTCGTGATTTTAGCAACGGCCATAAATCCTCCTAGGCAGGCCATAAGCTGGTGCCTGCTTCTTTGTTACGGGGATTCATGTATAGCCACGAACACACGCGAAATCACGCAACTCATTGAAAGTGTGGCACTTTCTAGTCCTCCTGAGCATTCTTGTGCAACTAAGCGCACTCCGTTGGTTCCGGATTTGTAATCAGTAGGTCCCGGGTTCGACTCCTGGTGCCGGCACCAATGAAAAAGCCCCGCAACTGCGGGGCTTTGTCGTTTCAGCTTCGCCGGTACGTTCAGCCGTTCGATGCCTTCTTGAGCTCCTTCAGGTCGATATCTTCGAACTCGCAAAGCTGGCGCGTCGCCTCTTCCATGATGGCGCGAGCCTGACCGGTGGCGCGGTACAGCATGTTATGGATCTTCGCATCTTCCTCGCTGCGGTTCTCACAGTGCTTCGAATAGTTCTCGAAGTTGTTCAGGGCGATCACCAGGTGGGAAATCTGGTTCGGGCATTCGCAATCCACGGCAGAGGCCACGGTCTGCAGCATCGTCAGGTCCGTGTCGGAATAGATGCGCTTCGGCGGCGTGGTCTCCGGGATGATCGAGTCTGCGGCAGGCGTCGACCCGGAAGAGCTGCCGTCACCCTTCATCAGGTCGCGCACGATCAGGTTCAGCATCATCGCTTTCAGGTCGCGCACGGCGACCGGGGAACGCACCATCTGGCGGTTGCCCTGGGCCAGGTGGTCGATCAGCGAGGACTTGGCGAAGTCATAGACGATCACCACGGATTCCGGCTGGAAGTCCGCTTCCAGCTGCGTCACGGTCTTGACCGGGTCGTCGCCCAGCAGTTTGAGGTCGACGATCATGACGTCAGGCGAGGTCTCCGCCTCTTTCAGTGATTTGAGCAGCGAGGAGAGGTTGTCGGCGGCAGCCGCCACCTTGAGGTTCTTGCCCTCTTCCAGGATGTCGGTGGGCAGGGTGCTGTGCAGGATAGCGAGATTAACCATGATGTAGTGCTCCATGTGGCCTTGGATTTAGTTCGTTGACGTACTATTCCACAAGAACTATTATTATACAAGACCTATACAAAACAGGGCTGAGGGCCAAAATAATGACTGGAACTTGTACAGCTTGTACTGGATCACAGCGCCTGACCGCTGATGCCGATCGGCTGGTGCTGTCCTGGACCTTCGAGCATGCGGCCGGCGCCGTGCTCAACTGGTTGAAGCGGGCCGGTCTCGACCATGAGCGGTTGGCACCCGATGTTATCAGTGTCAGCTTGAGCGACCAGTCGCCGGCGGCGGCGCTTGGCAGCATGAAGGAGGAGCTGGATTCGGCTGCCGTGGCCAACCTGCAGGGCATGCTGGTGAAGGGTGATGCTGCGCTGAGCGCCGCCATGTTCGCGCGGATGAGGCCCATGCAGGTCCTGGTTGGCCTGTCGCGAGCCGAGTGGTTGCTGGATTGCTTGGAGCAAGACCAGCTGACCGTGCACTTCCAGCCGATTGTCCAGGCCAGCGACACGAGCGAGGTGTTCGCTCACGAGTGCTTGCTGCGGGCCCATGGTGCCGACGGCGAGCTGATCGGTGCGGGCGACATCTTTGCCGCTGCGACCGCCGCTGACCTGATGTTCCAGGTCGACCGGACCGCGCGGCTGGCGGCCATCCGGGAGATATCGAAGCGAAATTACCGGCGGCCGGTTTTCATCAACTTCAACCCGACGGCGGTCTACGACCCCAATTTCTGCCTGCGCACCACCATTGCGGCGGCGCAGCAGAGCGGCCTGGAGATGGACCAGTTTGTCTTCGAGATCGTGGAGTCTTCGGCGATCGAGGACACCGAGCGTTTGAAGGACATCCTCACCTATTACCGACGCGCCGGTTGCCGGGTGGCGCTGGATGACCTCGGGGCGGGGTATTCCAGCCTGAACCTGTTGGCCAACCTGCGGCCTGATTTCGTCAAGTTCGACCGTGAGCTGATCGATGGCATTGCCGAGGATGACTTCAAGCAGGTGATGTTGCGCAAACTCCTGGAGCTTGCCCGGGAGCTGGAGATCCTGACCATTGCCGAGGGTA